>JAKAXP010000214.1 GCA_021816545.1 Bacteroidota bacterium | reverse complement strand
ATCCCTGCGCTCGGCCAGCCATGCCTCAATGGCGGGTATGATGGCCGGGAGAGCGCTTACCGGGAAAGTGCCATGGATGGCAAATACAACCCGCCTGACGGATACCTCACTTATCCTGTCGCACTGCACAGCCCCGTTTGATTTTGTAAGCGATGTGGAGCTGCCTTCGCATTATGAGACAGGATGGTCATTGGCGGTAAATGGCAAAATAACAGCCAAAGAAGTGACTCTGTTCCGCTTTTCAGACACACTGGACAGAACCTTTGTGGGCGTCGGAAGAGTCATCGGCAGACCCCGCCTCGCAGATGCTTGCCGTACGCAGGTGGAGATAGAATTACCGCCGGAATCAACCAGACTGCTGAGGGAAAAGCCACTTGGCAATCATCTCCTCATGCTGGAGGGAAATCATTCGGAACTTATCAGGCTTGCCTGCAGGTTCAGGCGAATTGGAATTGTTGAATAGCAGCTCCGTAACAGGAGTGATTGCTTCAAAACAGAGAATCCTCTATTTTTGTAGTTGAAGGTTAAAACGGAGGATATAAATGATAGTCACATGTGTTCATGTTAATGTGCTGCCAGAGAGAATGGCAGATTTCCGTGAAGCAATTGCTGAGAATTACCGGGGTACCGTAACAGAACCAGGGAACATAAGATTCGATGTGTTGCAACAGTATGATGATCCTTGCAGGTTCATGATCTATGAGGTCTTTGAGTCCGAGGAAGCTGTCCTTATGCACAAGGAGACACCTCACTACCTTAAGTGGAGGGATACTGTTCAGAATTGGATGGCTGAGCCCCGCAGGGGTATAAGGTATGATGTGGTTGAACCATCTGACAGGTCGTTATGGTGAAACCGTTCCGGCTGGCCAGGGTACCACAGGTATTATTCAGGAGCGGCGCACTTGCCGATCTTCCCTCAACGGCTGCAGCATTTGGCCGGAATATTCTCCTTGTCACAGGTGCAAAGTCATTTTCTTCTTCCCGCCGGGCAGAGGTTCTTTTAGAAAAACTTCATGAGCATGGATTGTCAGTGCATCATGTTCCAATTTCCGGGGAACCGTCTCCTGCAATGATCGATGATGCTTCCGCCAGGTTCCGGGATGCCGGTATTGACCTGGTTGCGGGCATCGGAGGCGGAAGTGTGATGGACGCGGGCAAGGCTGTCTCCGCAATGCTGAAGGCGGAAGGATCTGTTACTGATTACCTTGAGATTGTCGGGAACCGTGAGCACCCCGGTGTAAAAGTTCCGTTCATTGCAATCCCAACAACATCAGGAACAGGAAGTGAAGCAACAAAGAATGCAGTGATTTCTCAGGTTGGGAAGGATGGTTTCAAACGATCACTGCGGCATGAAAACTTCGTTCCTGACCTGGCCCTGATTGACCCTGAGCTTACCCTGGGCTGTCCGCCAGAGATTACTGCTGCTGCAGGTATGGATTGCTTTACCCAGCTTGCCGAAGCATTCCTTTCAACAAAAGCCTGTGAGGTTACTGATTCCCTTGCAATGCAGGGATTAATGGCAATAAAACGATCACTTGTCAGGTCATTTACTAACGGGGATGATATTGGTGCAAGGTCAGATATGTCATTTGCAGCTCTCATGTCAGGCATCTGCATCGCCAATGCAGGTCTCGGGGCAGTGCACGGACTTGCGGGGACTGTCGGTGCTCTCTACCAGGTCCCTCACGGGGTTGTTTGCGGCACCCTGATGGCTAAGGCAAATGAAATAAATGTCAGAATATTGCGTAAACACAGTGACGGTCAATCCTTCCTCCGCAAATATGCTGTTTTAGGCAGACTTTTCGCTGATGCAGAAAGCAAGAGTGACAGATACTATGAAGACTTCCTGATTGACTATCTCCATGCAGTGACATACCGCCTTGGACTGCCTTTGCTTGGCAGGTTCGGACTCGGGAAAGATGACATTCCCGGGATAGTGTCCCGGTCAGACGTAAAAAACAATCCGGTTAAACTGTCTGATGAAGAGCTTGCAGAAATAATTTTTGGAAGGCTGTAAGAAAATAGTGATGGATCACCGTGAAAATGCCACTGAATTAAGATTCATTCTTGATGTGCATCTTGGGAGGCTTGCAAAATACCTCAGGCTCTGTGGTTTTGACACTCTGTTCAGCACCCTTTTCGAAGACCGGGAAATAATTGAAACAGCACGCCTTGAGGATCGGGTAATAATTACCCGTGACAGACTTCTGCTTAAAACTGCCGGTGATATTGCAGGATACCTTGTCAAGTCACAATACCATGATGAGCAGTTAAGGGAAGTGTTCGAAAAATTTGAACTGAAGAACCATGTAAGACTTTTCAGCAGGTGTATCTCGTGCAATTCTCCTCTTGAGGATGTCAGCAAGGAAGAAATAGCTGACCGTCTTCTGGCTGATACCCGCAAATATTTTTCAAGCTTCAGGAGGTGTCCGCAATGCGACAGGATCTACTGGGAGGGGTCACATTATGAAAACATGAAGAAAAGCCTTGCTTCCCTGCTCTGATCAGGCCTGAATATTTTCTAATTTTGTGACCTGTGACTCCGGATGAGGGGTTCAGATAAAACTTTTAGTCAATCAATAACATACCTGTTAGATAATATGGCAGAATTCTACAGCAGGGAGGCCGGCGAACTCATAAGGGAACTGGGCACCAATGAGGCATCCGGACTGACAGCGTCTGAGGTTAAAAAGAGGCTTGAGCAGTACGGATACAACCAGATTGAATCAAAATCAGGAAAAAGCTTCATCAGGATGTTCCTGGAGCAGTTCAGGAGTTTCATGATTGTCGTTCTGCTTGTTGCAGCAGCAATTTCAGGAATAGTGGGGGTGATGGAGGGCGAAGGCCTTCTTGATACCTATATTATCCTGGGAATACTTTTTGTCAATGCCATCATCGGGGCAGTGCAGGAAAAGAAGGCTGAGACTTCGCTGGAAGCCCTCAAGGAGCTTGCCGCACCCCTTTCAAAAGTGCTTCGTGATGGTTCAGTAACTGAGATAAGCACGAGGGATCTTGTCCCGGGAGACATGGTTATCCTGGAGACCGGAGCAGTCATTCCTGCTGATATCAGGCTCACCGAGGCGGTGAATCTCAAGATACAGGAGTCATCACTTACGGGTGAAAGCGTTCCTGTTGACAAGACGTCGGCAACAATGAGCGGTGATGATATCCCGCTGGGCGACAGGAAGAATATGGCATTCTCGAGTGGGATGGTGACATACGGTCGAGGACGGGGGGTGGTGGTTGCCACTGGTATGAACACCCAGGTGGGCAGGATCGCCGACATGCTCCAGCATGCCGGTGACACAGAGACTCCGATGAGCAGGAGGCTTAATCAGCTCGGAAGACTCCTCGGTATAGTGGCACTCGTTATATGTGCTTTGATATTCGGAGTAGGGGTGCTCTACGGAAACTCGGTGATGAGTATGTTCATGACTGCAGTAAGCCTTGCAGTGGCTGCCATCCCCGAAGGACTTCCAGCTGTATCTACAATAGTCCTGGCAATAGGTGTACAGCGAATGGTGAAGAAAAACGCCATTATCAGGACCCTGCCTTCGGTGGAGACCCTCGGGGGTGCCACCGTAATCTGTTCCGACAAGACCGGTACCCTCACCCAGAACAGGATGACTGTGGTGGAGGCTTATGTCAACCACAGGCATGATGTTATTAACAGGAGTTCCCCGGGCAGTGTTCTCAATGAAGAAGAGAAGAAACTTCTTTCGATTTCTGTTCTCTGTGCAGATGCCACCATGAAAGTCAACGAGGATGGGAAACTCACCTTCACCGGCGATCCGACAGAGACGGCGCTTCTGGATTTTGGAGTTTTGTACAGCGTTTATAAGGACGAGCTTGAAAAGTCCTTCCCCAGGGTAGCCGAGATTCCGTTTGATTCCGAAAGGAAGAGGATGACCACAGTCAACCGGATGGGAGAGAGGGAGACAAGGGTGAATGTGAAGGGGGGGCTTGACGAGGTGCTCAGTGTATGCGACAGGATTGTAATCCTGGGAGAGGTCAGATCCATAAGCAGGGATGATATCGAAAAGATCCGTGAAGCCAATGAGAAAATGGCAGATTCGGCTCTCCGGGTGCTGGCAATGGCTTACAGGGATTGTCATGAGGCTCCTCGGGAGGTTACAATTGGCGAGATGGAAACCGGACTGATCTTCGCCGGTCTGCTTGGAATGATTGACCCGGC
>JAKAXP010000213.1 GCA_021816545.1 Bacteroidota bacterium | reverse complement strand
GTTATAGACTATGAATACCTGACTACAGACAAGGGGCAGCGGGTTGTAGCCTTTGGTCGCTGGGCAGGTATTGTAGGAGCATACAATGCTTTGAGGGCCAGGGGTATAAAAACCAACAGGTTCAAGCTGAAGCCTGCTTACCAGTGCCATGACCTGAACGAGATGTGGGCCGGTCTGAGGCTCATCCAGCTAAAACCCGGCCTGAAGATCCTTGTCACCGGTGAGGGACGCGTAGCAAACGGAGCCATGGAAACCCTGGCCAACTGCAGCAATCTCCAGAAGGTCAGCCCGGAGGACTTCCTGACAAAGGAGTATGATATACCGGTGGTCTGCCAGGTGGGACCGCAGCACTATGTGAGGCATCATGACGGCCGTCCTTTTGACTTTAACACTTTTGTGCAGCACCCTGAAGACTTCCGTTCAGACTTCCTGAAATACACCAGGGTGACCGATGTCCTCATCACCGGCCACTTCTGGGATCCGAGATCGCCTGTATTCTTCACAAAAGAGGACGTCGAGAACCCTGATTTCAGGATTTCAGTGATTGGCGATATCAGCTGTGACATTGGCGGACCAATTCCGACCACGCTGAGGGCCACAACGATAGCAGACCCGTTCTTCAGCTACAACCGGAAGAAGCACTGTGAGGAAGAGGCCTTCAGTCACCCGGACAACATCACAGTCATGTCAATTGACAACCTCCCCGGGGAGCTTCCCCGCGATGCTTCAGGTGATTTCGGGAAACAGCTGATTGACAATGTGCTTCATGATCTTTTCAACGGGCATAATTCACCAATGATCCAGCGCGCAACCATCACATCAGGAGGAAAGCTCGAACCGCAGTACAATTATCTTGCTGACTGGGTATGGCCGGGAGGTGAGAAGTCATGATGCGGATTGTCATCTGCGGTCCTGCCCACCCTTACCGTGGAGGGATAGCAGCCTACAATGAGAGGCTTGCCCAGCAGCTTCTGCAGGAGGGTGATGCGGCAGCCATATATACATTCAGGTTACAATACCCCTCATTTCTCTTCCCGGGCAAAACGCAGTTTGACCACGGATATGCGCCTGAGGGAGTCCCGATCACACGGGCCATCAACTCGGTCAATCCGCTCAACTGGTTTACCATCGGGCTTCGCCTCAGGCGAACAAGACCTGACCTGGTAATCATGCGCTACTGGCTCCCGTTCCTTGCCCCTGCACTGGGATTCATTGCACGTCTGGTGAGAAGTAACGGGTACACCAGGGTGATCACCATTTTTGACAATGTGGTTCCCCACGAAAAGCACTTTGGTGACACGCTGCTGACAAAATTCTTTGTAAGAAGCATTGATGCGGCACTTGTGATGACGAGGTCTGTTGAAAATGATCTCAGGCAGTTTTCTGCTGATATACCATGTGTGATCTCGCCTCATCCGTTGTTTGACAATTACAGTGTGCCTGTGTCGAGGGCAGAGGCGATAGTGAAACTGAAACTTTGCCCGGCCGAAAGGTTTCTGCTCTTTTTCGGTTTCATAAGGGAGTACAAGGGACTTGATCTGCTTCTGAAAGCGATGGCAGAGCAGTGCGTGCGCGACCTTGGCGTAAAACTCATAGTGGCAGGCGAATTCTACGAAGATGAGAAACCCTATTTTGACCTGATTCACCGGCTCGATATAGCAGACAAGATAACCTTCCACTCACACTTCATCAGCGACGATGAGGTAAAGTACTATTTTTCTGCCGCCTCGCTGGTGGTACAGCCCTACCGCAGCGCCACACAGAGCGGTGTAACGCAGGTTGCCTATCATTTCAACAAACCGATGATTGTAACAAACGTGGGGGGGCTGGCTGAAATAGTACCTGATGGAGAATGCGGCTATGTTGTTGAACCTGACCCGGCTGCAATAGCAGGGGCCATCTGCGAATTCTTCAGAGGCGATGAAAACAGGTTCACCTCCGGCATCGAGGAGAAGAAGAAGGAGTATTCATGGGACAGGCTCACGGGGGCACTCAGGAGCCTTGCGAGGGAGGTGCAAAAAAGTCGGCAGTAGGCAATCTGCAGTCGGCAGCAAAGAAGATTTGCCTTTAACTGCTGACTGCTGACTGGTACTGCTGACTTACATCATTCATCCAGGTTCAAGGACTCCTTGATGAGGTAACGATTCCGGTCAGATGAGCGCCGGTTGACCAGTTCTGCCAGGAACCCTGTCAGGAACAGGAATGACCCTATGATCATCACCGCCAGTGCAATATAGAAGTAAGGGCTGTCAGTCACCAGTGGGGCTCTCATGTTCTGCGAGACGAATACGAGTTTCCGGATGCCAAGGTAGGCGGCCATTATGAAACCGGTAATGAACATCAGTGTTCCCAGGGCACCGAAGAAATGCATCGGGCTCTTGCTGAACCGGGTGATGAAGCTGATTGTCAGCATGTCAAGATATCCCTTGAGAAAGCGGTCGAGACCGTACTTGGTTACACCGTATTTCCGGGCCCGGTGCTGAACAACCTTTTCACCGATATTCCTGAACCCTGCTTCGCGTGCCAGCATAGGGATATACCTGTGCATCTCACCGTATACCTCAATGCTTTTCACCACCTCACCGTCATAGGCTTTCAGCCCGCAGTTGAAGTCGTGCAGCTTTATGCCCGAGAATTTTCTTGCCGTGTAGTTGTATAACCTGGATGTGGTACGTTTGATGAACGGATCATACCTCTTTTTCTTCCAGCCGGAGACTATATGAAACCCTTCCTCACGGATCATCCTCACAAGTTCGGGTATTTCGTCAGGACTGTCCTGCAGGTCGGCATCCATTGTAATCACAACTTCGCCGGAGGCTTCGCCGAAACCGGTCTGAAGGGCTGCAGCCTTACCGTAATTACGGCGGAACCGCACCCCCTTTATATTATTGTTTGCGGCAGAGAGGCGCCTGACAGTCTCCCAGGTGCCGTCTGAGCTGCCGTCATCAATGATTATGACCTCATAGCTGATTGATGACCCGGTACAGACCCTGTCAATCCACTCTGCCAGTTCGGGCAGTGATTCCGCTTCGTTATAAGCGGGAACTACAACGGTAAGATCCATATTACTGCTTCGGTTCTTCTTCGACCTCGTCAAGGAGAGGGTTACCTTTCTTCATTATGAAGAGCGATACTATCAGTGACAGGATAAATCCGTAGAAGATGCTTGAGATTGTTGCCATTAAAGTTGTGAACCAGGGGGTCATCATCTTTGCCTGCCTTTCCATGATGGCATCAAGTGAGCCTTCCGGCAGCCCCCTCTGAGCCATCCTGGCCTGC
Source organism: Bacteroidota bacterium (assembly GCA_021816545.1). Taxonomy (GTDB): domain Bacteria; phylum Bacteroidota; class Bacteroidia; order Bacteroidales; family VadinHA17; genus SR-FBR-E99. The sequence continues at coordinate 939 of JAKAXP010000213.1, read as the reverse complement.
ATCCTCTCTTCGGTAATCGCCAGTGATTTATCAATCAGATCCGGGTCAATGACTGAATAGAGAAGGTAAATGTAGATTGCTGCTATAATTGCAGCATAGATGTTGATAATCACACCTGCGCCCAGTGATTTACCGTATGAGATGTAGCCGTTATTGTAATGATCACGGTATGAGCGAAGAAGGAAAAACAGAACGATGATGCTGAGCAGCATGCTCGGCCATACAATCCATGTTTTGAAGGTGAGATCAAACATGTATGTCAGAACTGAGAATACAACCGTTATGAGACCCATGATGATCCCGTAGTTGAGGTTTTCTTTCCACATTGACCTTTTCTGTTCCATTTTAATGCGTTTTTCTGATTTTGAAAACAAATATACTTCATTTGCCCGAATCACTGCGCCAAATAAAGAGTATCCAATATTTGGAACACCGCGGAAAAGTTACTATTTTTGCGCAGGGTAAGTCTCATACGACCAGCTCCCTTTGAACTCCCCCAGGGTCGGAAGGCAGCAAGGGTAGAAGGTTGTAGCGGTGCGATGTGAGTAGCTTACCCTTCTTTTTTTTACCCCTCTCATCAGAAGTTTATATATTTGCCGTCACTTAACGGAAGCGATGCTGATCAAGATATACCCGCAGAACCCGAACCCCGACCATGTGCGAAGGGTGACGTTCGTCCTGGAACAGGGCGGGATTGTCATTTACCCTACCGATACTATCTATGCGATGGGCTGTGACATCAGGGCATCAAAGGCAATTGACAGGATAGCAAGGTTCAAGGGGCTCAATCCGGGCAACCCCGACATGTCAATGATATTTGAATCGATGAGCCAGCTTTCCGAGTATACAGTCATTCATGACAACAATCTCTTCAGGCTGCTGAAGAGAAATCTTCCGGGACCATTCACGTTCATAGTGCCGGCAAACAACCCCTTCGCG
>JAKAXP010000212.1 GCA_021816545.1 Bacteroidota bacterium | reverse complement strand
ATATGAAGGAACGATAATTGAGGAGAATGCAGTTATCGGGACCGGAGTTATACTTAACGGTTCGACACCCCTGTTTGACAATACAACAGGAGAGTTTCTCCGCAAGAGCGAATCCTCTCCGTTGCGTGTGCCGGCAGGAGCTGTTGTGGTCGCCGGAAGCAGACCGGTAAGTAACGGCTTCGGCAAAGACCAAGGAATCCATCTTTACTGCCCGGTAATAATCAAATACAGGGATAAGAAAACTTCATCATCCATAAAACTGGAAGACCTGCTCAGGAGTTAGTTTTTTCACTAGGTTTGGCAATACATTCACTCCGGGATTATGAGTCCGTTACTTTTGTTTGCCATTATCCTCTGTTATTTCTCCGCCCTGATGGTTATCTCGCATTTTGCCTCACGGCGAATACATGACACCACCTTTTTCGACGGCGACAGGTCATCTCCATGGTTTCTTGTGGCATTCGGCATGATAGGGTCCGGAATTTCCGCTGTCTCCCTCGTCTCGATCCCTGGCAACGTCGGAAATAATTACCTGTTTTACTTCCAGTTCATCCTCGGTACGATAGCAGGATACGTTTTCATAGCATTAATCCTTACACCTATCTACTCCCGCCTGAAACTTGTCTCTATTTATACCTATCTGAATATCAGGTTCGGAGATGTGACTTACAAAACCGGATCAGCATTTTTCCTTGTATCCCAGTCATTCGGTGCAGCCCTGAGGCTTCTCCTCTCTATCAAAATCCTGCAGTATGCGTTCTTCAATGCACTCCACATTCCATATTTCATTACAATTCTTGTCGTCCTGATACTGATCTGGCTCTATACAAACAAGTCAGGGATTAAAACAATAGTCTGGACTGACGCCCTGCAGTCCTTTTTCCTGATATCTGTGATTGTCATTTCAATAATTGCAATCAAGAATTCGCTCAACCTCTCATTTTCAGGGATGACGCAGGCAATTTCGCACAGCTCATATTCAAAGGTATTTGACTGGGACATTAATGCCGGGTCAAATTTCTTTAAACAGTTCATTTCCGGGTTCCTGATCACAGTGGCACTGGTGGGCCTCGACCAAAGCATGATGCAGAAGACTCTCACCGTAAGGAATGCTGCCGGAGCAAGAAAGAATGTCCTTACCTTCGGATTCTTCATTGCTTTTGCCCAGTCCCTGTTCCTGGCCCTGGGCGTCCTGCTTTATCTTTACACGGAGAGGAACGGCATCACTCTCCCACGGAATGACGGAAAGTTCGTTGGCACGGATGAATTGTACCCGCTCCTCACACTCAACTACTTCGGCAAGGTCGGTGCCATTGCATTCCTTATAGGCGTTACAGCCTCCACTTTTGCAAGTATCGATTCCTGCATAGCTGCCCTCACAACCTCCTTCAGCTATGATTTCATGAATATAGAAAACCGCCCCCCTGAGGTTAAAAGGAAAATCAAAAACGGAGTCCTGTTCGGCGTCAACATTGTAATGTTCCTCATTGTGCTATCCTTCTGGAACAGCAAGGGGGCAATTATCAATACGATATACAAGGTTGCAGGATATACATACGGTCCCCTGCTTGGATTGTACCTGACCGGATTGTTTTCGAAGATCAGGCTCCGGGAAAGATGGGTTCCGGTTGTTTGCATATCTGCTTCCCTTCTGACATGGTGGTTAAACTGGCTCTTTATCAGGGTGTTTAGCTTTGACTTTGGATTTATGAGCATTTTTGTGAACGCTTTGCTTACCATTTTGTTCCTTTATATCATAAAGAGGGGTGACTCTGGCAGCACACTCAATGCTGAAACAGTGGCATTTAAATGAAAACTTTCCATACCTGATGAATCAAAAAATTGTACATCATGGATAGTGAACCGTTGATGCCGGAAATTACAAGGAATCCGGACGATTTAAGCAAATGCGCCGCCATGATGGCAGCGACAGACCCATGGATCACACTCGGCGCGGATTATGATGTATGCCTGAAGGCATTTGAAGGTACATGCAAGGAAATTTATGTTGTCAGGTCCGGAAGTGAGATTGCGGGCTTTGCGGTCCTCCAGGTTTGCGGGACCTTTTCCGGGTATATTCAGACAATCTGCCTGGGAGAAAAATTCAGGAACAGAGGCCTGGGCACCAGTCTTCTTGAGTTTTGCGAAAAGAGAACACTCGAGTTCTCTCCGAACCTCTTTATTTGCGTCTCCTCATTTAATGAGGGTGCCATAAGACTTTACAAAAAATTCGGGTTTAAGCTGGTGGGTGAACTCGAAAATTTTGTGGTGGACGGTTTTACCGAGCTGCTGCTACGGAAAACGGTCGGACAGAGAGTTGGTTACAAACCTCATGGGTCATGACTGTGATGAAAGCACGAATCTTCCTTATTACGGTAATTATCCTGCTTCTTCCCCTGGCCTCGGCAGGCCAGAGCTCAGCCGAAAGGGAAAGGATAACTGAAATGAAGTCAGAGATCGACAGCATTCTGCAAAGCCAGGTCGACCTCGGAAAGATTCCCGGAGCAGTTATACTGGTTGAAAAGAACAATAAGGTCGTCGTCAGGAAGGCATACGGCTATGCATGGAAGTACGATTATGATCATATACTTCTTGACAAGCCGGAAAGGATGACAGTCAGTCACCTGTTTGACATAGCATCCCTGACAAAGGTTGTAGGAACCACAACGTCTGTTATGCTTCTGGCCGACAGGGGCCTGCTGGGTATCGACGACCCTGTGTCGAAATATATCAGGGCCTTTGACACCCCGGATAAAAAGGATATTACGATCCGTCATCTCCTCACCCACTCTGCAGGACTACATGAGTGGTATCCGATGTACTACCTCGCCTCTGACAAGCAGGAAAGCTACCGGATGATCGGTGAACTGCCCCTTAAATTCCCGGTTGGTGAACAGCGTCGCTACAGTGACCTTGGCTTCGTTCTCCTTGGACAGATAATTGAGACTGTTTCGGGCCAGTCCCTTGAGGACTTTATGGAGACCAATATCTTCCGGCCGCTGCGAATGAATCATACTACATATAATCCGCTGTCATCCGGGAAATTCCGGAAGATAGCCGCCACCTCCGCCGGAAATCCCTATGAAAAGCGGATGGTTTACGACTCCACGCTTGGCTATACAGTGAAAGGAATTGACCCGGCACAATGGAATGGCTGGCGGACCTATATCCTCCGCGGCGAGGTGAACGACGGAAACGCGTGGTATGCAAACGGGGGAGTATCAGGAGCCGCAGGATTATTTTCCACTGCCGGAGACATAAGCAAACTTGTGGATATGCTTATCAATAACGGTAAAATCGGGTCAAAGCAATATATTTCGGAAAAGACCATAGCGACATTTCTCACGAAAGACAGATTCAACAATGGTCTTGGATGGATGATGGATACATCAAATTCCTTTATAAGGGATGCACCCGAAGGATCATTCGGTCATACCGGATTTACCGGAACCAGCATTTCCGTTGTCCCTGACAGGAAACTGTCGGTCATCCTGCTCATTAACCGCCAGAATACCGGCTTGTCAGACGCCGGGGAGTACTATAATGTAAGCCCCGTCCGCCTCCAGGTGTTTAAGGCGGTGATGAAGTATCTGAATTAAGAGAAGGCTCATTTTACCTTTATAAGGTTCTCAATATACTTACGGCTTTTCATCTTTTTAATCTCGTTTTCACGCCTGATTGCAGCCGCCTTATCATCAAAGGCTTCTGTATAAACAAGCGCCCATGGCCTGCCAGGTCTTGTTGAAGGGGTAGCCCCAAGATTGTGTTCGATAAGCCGTTCAGCAGGATCACCTGAATAACCGGTGTAATAACGGTTTTTCAGCTGACTGTAAATGATATAGACATAGTATTCCACACATCTAATATACAAAAAAAGGAGTCCAAAACAAATTTGAACCCCTTTTGTAGCGAGAGAGAGAATTGAACTCTCGACCTCATGATTATGAATCATAAATAATGGATTTCTGACATTTTTATGTCATTTTTTATTATTGCTGAATCTCAGCGCATTAAATCATATTATTTATGTCACATTTTTGGTGATTTATGCCATATTTACTATTTTTGTGTCTCCGTTTGTGTCTCCTTTCTTTAAATTAAAGTTGATGAAACATGGAAGCCTCGGCAAGAATTTATGTAATGAAATCTCCTTCACGAAAAACCCAGGGAGAACTATGTCCTGTCAGATTATGCGTAACTTATGACCGTGAGAGAAGGTATTATTCAATAAAAGAGAAGATCAAGAAGGATGAATGGCTTAGAT
>JAKAXP010000211.1 GCA_021816545.1 Bacteroidota bacterium | reverse complement strand
AGTCGGAAAGTCCAAAAAACAAAAGGTCCCGACTCTGTCGGAACCTTTTCGTCTGAGCGGGAAACGAGATTCGAACTCGCGGCCCTCAGCTTGGGAAGCTGATGCTCTACCAACTGAGCTATTCCCGCTAATATTGTTTTGCCCTCAGCTTGGGATCCGCCACCTGGCGGACTACCAACTGAGCTATTCCCGCTAATATTGTTTTGCCCTCAGCTTGGGATCCGCCACCTGGCGGACTACCAACTGAGCTATTCCCGCTAATATTGTTTTGCCCTCAGCTTGGGATCCGCCAGCTGGCGGACTACCAACTGAGCTATTCCCGCCTTTATTTCATGGCCAACACTACTGCCTTCCCGATCCGTCAGCCGGCGGATGCGGGATTGAGCCCCCTCCTTCTTCGGCATCTCAAACTGCCAACTGCCGACCGCCGACTGCCTACTTCTCGCCGAGCCTCCCATGGGAGTTGAACCCACGACCTGCTCATTACGAGTGAGCTGCTCTACCACTGAGCTAAGGAGGCATATATCCAATAAAAAAAGCAGGGCGCGTAAGAAATAAGTGTGGAATAATTATGTCTCGCTGCATTTCCTCGTGCTTGAGGGAATAGCGCCCTGCCGGTGCAAATATAACAAAATAATCAATTCCAAAACTTTTTTACATCGCCATCCCGCCGCAGACACTGATTGTCTGGCCGGTAACATATGACGAGAGATCCGATGCCAGGAACAGTGCCACATTTGCCACATCCTCAGGCAGTCCGCCGCGCCTCAGCGGTATCTTTGAAACCCAGTCGCTCTTCACATCTTCCGGCAGCTTGCTGGTCATCTCGGTGATGATGAATCCGGGGGCAATCGCATTGCACCTTACATTGCGCGAACCAAGCTCCTTCGCCACGCTCTTGGTGAAACCGAGAATCCCTGCCTTTGAAGCCGAATAGTTGGCCTGCCCGGCATTGCCGTTCACGCCCACCACCGAACTCATGTTTATTATTGATCCGCTCTTCTGCTTCATCATCGGCTTTATGGCAGCCTTGGTGAGGTTGAACACAGACTTGAGGTTCACTGTCAGCACCTGGTCCCACTGCTCCTCGGTCATCCTCATCAGCAGTGTGTCACGGGTGATACCGGCATTGTTTACAAGGATGTCAACACTGCCAAAGTCCCTGGTGATCTCATCAATTACATTCTCCGCATCCGCGAAAACGGAAGCATCCGATACATAACCCTTTGCCTTAACTCCGAGGGCAGCTATCTCCGCGACCGCTGTTGCAAACTCTTCGTTGTCGATAATGTTTGTGATGGCAATATTAGCACCTTCGGCAGCGAAACGGAGAGCGATCCCCTTGCCAATGCCACGTGATCCGCCAGTGATCACAGCTGTCTTTCCTTCGAGTAGTCTCATCTCTTTAAAATTTTGGGCACAAATATAGAAAATTATTTATGCAGCACCGCTGCTACTGTCGATCCGATATCCGCAGGTGATTTCACAACATGAATCCCGCACTCGGCCATGATCTTCATCTTGGCTTCTGCAGTGTCATTGGCTCCTCCTATTATAGCACCGGCATGTCCCATCCGCCGCCCCTTCGGAGCAGTCTGGCCTGCAATAAAACCGATTACAGGCTTGGTCCCGTTATCCTTCACCCAGTGTGCAACATCCGCCTCCATCACACCTCCTATCTCACCAATCAGAACAATTGCATCAGTCTCGTCATCCTTCATCATCAGGCTAAGTATTTCAAGCGAGGTTGAACCAATCACCGGATCGCCTCCGATCCCGACGCAGGTCGATTGCCCCAGTCCGAGCTTGGTAAGCTGATCCACAGCTTCATATGTAAGCGTGCCTGACCGGGAGATAACCCCTACCCTTCCTTTCCTGTGAATGAATCCTGGCATAATCCCCACCTTTGCCTCTCCGGGGGTGATGACCCCGGGACAGTTCGGGCCGATCAGGGTTGTCGGGTACTCCCTCAGCAGTTTCTTAACCCTGACCATATCGGCAACCGGAATTCCTTCCGTGATTGCCACAATGAGCTTTATGCCTGCTTCGGCAGCCTCGATTATTGAATCAGAGGCAAACGCCGGTGGAACAAAGATCACCGAGGTGTCAGCTCCCGTGGCCCGCACAGCCTCCCTTACAGTGTTGAAAACAGGTAATCCGAGATGGGTCTGCCCGCCCTTGCCCGGGGTGACACCGCCAACCACCTTCGTCCCGTATTCTATCATCTGGCCGGCATGAAAAGTACCCTCACTCCCGGTGAATCCCTGTACGATCACCCTTGACTCAGAGTTAAGCAAAATGCTCATATTGCAGTATTCTTTTTAGTACGTGATAAACCAAAAGTAAGGTATTTTTTCAACGTTTTGCTAATTTAGCTGAATAATCTGATGGCGATGGATTTCATTGAACCTGTACTCTATATCGGGATTTCACAGTCCTTTTTCGCAGGGCTGCTGATCGCCACCCGTAAGCCCTTCACCAGGGCAAACAGGATCATGACAGCGTGGGTCTTCCTCTTCTGCCTTGAGATGATCTTTGCACTTGTAAACCGCACTGTCCTTGACATGTACTCGTTTCCGTTCATCGCCTTTACATACGGCCCGCTTCTTTACTTTTATGTCAGGCATATGATCAGGCCCTCACTGCAATTCTCGCCCTGGAACCTGCTCCATGCAATTCCTTTTCTCGTTTTCTTCGCGGTCTCGGTAATCTTCCGCGAAGAGCCAATCTTTGACGACCTCACCGGGTTCCTTGTAAGGGACAGGTTCATTCCGCTCCGGATTGTTTACGCAGCGTGTTTCCTCCTTTCAGTTTCGATATACAGCATTCTGTCATTCAACGAGATACGCAAACACCAGATCAGGCTGAGGGATGAAATATCATACACTTCTGCCAAAATGACGCTTAACTGGCTGAAAATCCTCTCGGCTACCTTCTATACGGGATATGTAATTGTATTTATCCTGGGTGGCATTGACATAATTGGAGGACTACTTCCTTTTGACCCCTATGTCCTGACTTTTGTGCTTATTACATTCTTTTCGTTTGCTTACAGCTTCTACGCTATACGGCAGCCCGAGATCCTTGAATTCCCTTCTTCTGCGCCTGAAGGCGAAGCCGAAACCCGGGAAAGCAACGAAGGCAGATACGCAAGAAGCGGCCTGAGGGATGACCAGGCCGATGAGTACCTGACCCGGCTCCTGAGATACATGGACGATGAGAAGCCGTTCCTTAATGGCGACCTCTCAATTTCTGACCTCGCACGAAAGACAGGTATCCCCAAACACTACATCACGGAAGTTCTCAATAAAAAATACGGCCGGAACTTCTTTTCATTCATCAATGAATACCGTGTCAGGGAGGTCCTGAGCCGGATAAACGATTCCAGGTACCAGCATTATACTATCCTGGCCATCGCATTTGATTCCGGATTCAACTCAAAATCAACATTTAACAGCTTCTTTAAAGCTTATACCGGGAAGACGCCAAGCGCTTACCGCCAGGAAACCTTATAGCCCTGACTACGGCTGAGCCGCTCGGCTGATACCTCTCCGTCTCCGTTTCATGGTCCGGACCTGCCGGACAGGACGACTTCAGGTAAATTACACGTCACCTTTGTCATAAAAACAGGCCATGACAAGGGTAAATTCATTGATCTTAACACTGGCTGTAATCTCATTTTCACTTTCCGCACAGGAGAAGAGCTTCACCACCGGCGGATTCATAAGGGGCGGTGCATATTTCAGCACAGTTGACTATCAGCATGATGTCAGTGCTGCCTTCGGTGATGCGGCTATTACCCTGTCAGCGACAGACAATATGAATTTCAGGGGTTTTGGTGATCTGCGGTTCAGAACCGGCCAGCAGTTCGGTGAAAATGTCAACTCCCTGACAGTCCGGGAGGCTTGGGGCATGTACTACAACAGCTTCATGAGCATCTCCGCCGGTAAAAAGATCATTAAATGGGGTAAAACTGACATTTTTACCCCGCTGTCAAGGTTCAACCCTGTGGATTATACATTCCGTTCTCCTGATTCCGAAGATGCAGACCTGGGGAATCTCATCGGAGAACTGACATTTACCCCCGCCAGGTTTTTCAGGTTCTCAATCGTGGCAGTTCCCTTCTGGAATCCTTCAGTGCTGCTTTTCAAGCCCATAACCCTGCCTCCCTCCATGGATGTTTCGTTGCCTGAGGGATTGAGAACCGGCAACGGGTACTGGTCATGGGGTGTTAGGGGCGATTTTACATTCAGGGGATAGATCGGAA
>JAKAXP010000210.1 GCA_021816545.1 Bacteroidota bacterium | reverse complement strand
ATCTTTGAGTTAAACTCGGCAGGCACTCCCAGGGCATCTCCCACAGCCACACCGAACAGGGCGGAAAGTATGGCAGGCAAAAGGCTTATCCTCCTGCCAGAGTACAGCAGGTTACCGAAATCGCCCCAGCCTTTCAGGTGATCTTCATCGCTCTTCATGTTCCTGCTGAGGTAGATATTGGCCACATCATAACCCAGCAGCCCCCTTCCTATGATAAATGAGAAGTTCTCAATATCGATGGCGGGATCCTCGTTGCTGTATTTTTCAGTATTCCTTTCAGCCAGAAACTCCCTGATTGCATAACCTTCGCCGTTCCTTATTATGTTTGCCCTGTAAATTTCATGACCGGTCCATGAACGGTGGAAATAAAGCCAGTCATCCTCGAAGAACACAAACCACTTGTCCTCCATCTGCCGGGGTATCAGTCCCGTCTTCAGCAGGGAAAACTGTTTTTCTGTAAATGACATGCTGATCTCTATTCTCACAGGTTTGTCAATGGGGATGTTCTTCCATGTTGATCTTGTTGCTGTTTCGCGCATATTGTAAGGGTATGTCCCGGTAAAAAGCCTTACCGCGAATTTAGCGGAATCTTTCGTTGCCGGGAATGATAAAAAACTGCCCCGCCAGACATGACGGGGCAGGGTGGGAGATGGTCAGCCACAAATGCCGTGAAGGTCAGGTGATGTGTATAAAATCAATTGTTAATATTATACTTAACCTCAACTGTCACATTGCCCTTCAGCATTGACCATACCGGACAGAAGGTGGCCTCAGAAAGCCCTACTACCTTGTCCACTTCTTCCTCTGTCAGGTTCTCAGATCTGATATATATTTCCATGATTATCAGCGAGAAGCCGGTTGGATGCTCCTGTTTCCGTATACCCTTTGACCTGATCTCAAAGGCTGTGATTGTTTTGCCCATTCTCCTCAGAAAGGTCAGCGCCGAGCTGCCGAGGCAGGATGAAAGACTCAGCAGCAGCAATTCCAGCGATGTATAACCCTGGTTGTCGCCCAGCGGTGGGGTATAGTCTATAGAAACCGGGGCGTTCCCTTCAACAGTACCGGCGAAATTAAGTTTGTCATTTATCAGCCTTACGGAGGCTGTCAGTTCTTTTGATTTATCCATGGCATGCAAAAATTTTAAGATTGTATGTGTTCAGGTTGATTCAGAGCCAGGGAAACAATACTGTTTTGCGGTAATTGTCCCACTTTTCCCCGAAGATCCGTGCAAGGATCTTCTCCTCTTCCGGGGCATAGAGCCTTGAACCTGCGTACAGCACCAGACCGACGAGGAGCCCCAGCCAGGTGTTAAGCAGAAACCCGAACCATGGCAGTACAAGCAACGCCACTCCTGTGTAGAGGGGATGAAGCACAAGGGCATACGGGCCGGTTGTTATCAGCTCATGCTTCGGGACCTTCACCAGGATAAGCACAACTGACCAGATCCAGATTACGATGCCAGGGACAAGAATGACTGCTGAAATCCATTTAAGTGTTTCCGGCGGACCGCCAACCAGGAAGGCTTTCGGGAAAAGTACATTGAAGATTACTCCGGCAACAAGGAACGGAAGTGTGAATATCCCTATTTTCCTTCCGCTGCCGACCAGAATTTTCAGTTTCATATTGACTGTTTTAAAGGTTCCCTGTTTAATGGATCTGTTTGCCTCTCACCAGCTCTTTACTTTCTGGTAGAATGATACATTCATGCTGTCAGGTTCAATGAGGGGCATGATCTCCCCGAAGAGCCTGTTGCTGCGTATCTTTTCACCGACGGCCTTCAGTTTTTCCATGTTCTCGATGTGATAAATGAAGTACCAGGTGTTGCCCTCCAGGGCCTTTACCAGTTCGGAATCAATGAATCCGTCCTGTTTGCTGATGAATCCGTTGATAGCATCGGCTTTTTCAACCACCTGTTCAGGTGTGGTCCCCGGAAGAGCTTCGATCTTCAATAATTCTGTGATAACATTGCTTTTCATAACGCATTTGGTTTTAAGTTACGATGCAAAATTATCGGGGCCGGAAGCGGTAAAATAGTATGAAAACGACATCTACGCAAGTTTTCCGATCTGAAGGATTGAATTTCCGTTTTTAACAAACCTGCCAGGTGTGTTTCCCGTGTACCGTCTGAACTCCCTGATGAAATGGGTCTGGTCAAAGAACTCGTTGTCATAGGCAAGATCAGACAGTTTTGAATAGTCAGTCCGCAGGAGCTGGTTCAGGCTGTGATGGAACCGGTTAAGTGAACAGTATGTGCTTGCGGACAGCCCTATATATTTATTGTACATCCTTTCAACCTGCCGGAGGCTGATGTTGTACTGACGGCAGAATGCATTGACACTTGAAAAATTGCGGGGTTGTTTCAGTGCTTCAAGGATATTCCTGAAGCTTTCAGGTGGCCGGAATGTGGCGTTAAGGAGGAGCAGCAGTTCCTTCTCCATGATTGCCAGGCGGGTATCTGTGTCAGGGGCCTCCCTGAGTTTTCCGGAGATTTCTTTTGCCACCCTGAAGCCGATCTCGTCAGCGCCAAGTACCTGGTCCCTGAATTCTGACCCGGGTATTTTAAGGAAGGGGTGGAAGCCGTCAGGGGCGAAGGATATGCCCATCACATCCACTTTTCCGCTTACAATAAGTGAAGAGTTCAGGAACCGGCTCTGAAGACCTGGGAAGTATACATCTTCCAGTCTTGATTCATCATCTCCGTGGCGCAGATAATGGGGTGTATCGCTCAGGTTGAACCGCATATTGACATTCCTCTGGGGGATCAGCCAGTGGTTAAGTTCCGCCTGATCAATCTTCAGCTCCCAGAAGAAGCTGATGTATCTCTGAAGCAGCGGATGCCTGACAGGGTATCGTTTTATTCTGTGCTCCATCGGTACAAACGGTTCTTTAATGTACTGCCCTGAAGAATCTTTCGAGTTTAGCGCTGTCGAGCAGGCCGTTGGTTCTGACGCCGCTACAGACATCAACTGCAAACGGTTCAACGGTTTCAATTGCCTTCTTTACATTTTCGGGCTTCAGCCCGCCTGCCAGGAATACCGGGCATGAAACCTGATCCCTTATCTTCCGGCTCAGCGCCCAGTTGTGAACCCTGCCCGTTCCTCCCAGTTCCTTCACCCTGAGATTCGGATTGCCGCTGTCAAGCAGGATTGCATCCACAGACGGTGATACACTTATGGCCTGCTCAACGGATTGCTCATCAATTACATGTATCACCTGGACAATTTTAATCCCTGGCAACGCATCCTTAAGCTCCGCATAAGTCCCATCCTTAAGTGTATCAACAATCTGTATTGTATTCGTCAGGGTCCTCCGGTGGTGCTTTATGATCTCACTGACCGAGGTATGGCTGGTAAGAAGAAAGGTTGCCACGGGAGGAGGAGTGGCAGCGGCAATCTGCCTGATCAGTTCATCAGGTATTGGCCCCGGCCCGCTGGGCATCTCAGCAACCAGTCCGATTGCTGATGCACCTAACCTTATTGCTGTCTCAGCTTCATGCAGGTTCTGTATGCAGCATATCTTAACCCTGGTATTCATATTGTCAGTACGGAAGGTGATTCATTGGATTCACTCAATGTTGCGAAATACCTCAAGCAACCTCGGGTAAAACGATTCAAATGTCGGAAATGAATTCCTTTCAGACTCATACAGCCGTATGTTCTTCAGCAATTCATCGAGGCAGCTTACTCCCCGGCCCGATTCCCTCGTATATGCCTTTTCTCCGGCTTCATCCGAATCCCCATAGGCGAGATAGGTGGTGATGGCCCTTATGACAAATTCATTTATGCACTCCTGCCAGTCGCCGCAGACATTCTTCCTTGCAACTTCAGGGATCAGTTCATAACTGGCCGAACAGCCCTTTATCAGATCCCAGTACTTTTCCGTAAGTGGATTGATGTATGGGTGGCTGAATTCATGCCTGATCATGTGTGTGAGGTATTCCTCATCACCGAAGTATGGTATGTCCGCCTTGACTGACCGCGGTCCCATTGTATTGTAAATATCTCGTTTCCCGTCAGGGTAAAGAAGAGAATTACCGTACCCTACCGAACCGTAAAGGGTGACCAGTACTATGTTATAGGATTTCTGTCTGCTCCCGTAGAATTCTTCAAGCCCGGCAATATAATCTGCCGGACCTGTTGAGTTGATTGTATTTTCGACAAGTGTCCGGTAGAAATTACTGTGTCTGGTGAAGAAGCCGTTGAATGAAGACTGAACGGCGAAGTCGCGCATCAGTCTCAGAAAGACCATGAGTGAGTCATGGCCACCGGCACGGTCAGTTA
>JAKAXP010000209.1 GCA_021816545.1 Bacteroidota bacterium | reverse complement strand
GATCACAATTGTTACCAAAAACGGCACCCAGGTGGTTTCGGCTATTGACTTCACGCTGCTTGCCAACCTTCCGACATTCGGTTCCTACACCGAAATGCGCGGAGAACCCGGCAAAATTCTGACAATTAATGGCACAAACATGCTGCTGGTCAAGGAACTCATTTTCCCGGGCAACGTCAAGGCCACAGCTTATGGTGTCAAGACTGATACAAAGATTGAAGTTTATGTACCGATGAATGTTACCCGCGGATACGGTACGATAGGGATCCTTACATATGAAGGTGAACAGGGAATATTCCCGCAGATCTTCTTCGGGGCTACAGATCCTGTTGTTGATCCGGCACTCATGATAAATGATTTTGAGGTTCATGACGGTCACGACCTTGGATGGGATAACTGGGGCGGTGCCGTTGAGCTTGGCAGTAACCCGGCAATTGCCATCTCCGGCAACTATATGCACGGCGTACTGCCGGCACTTAACGGCTGGACATGGATCTGGGGATGCAACCACAGCCAGCTTCCAAAGGTGTCAGTGACCAAGGCTGATCATTACCTGAAGATGGACGTCAACATAACCAGGCCGTTTGCTGCCGGAACAGGTTCATTCACGATGAAACTTGCAGGAACGGATATTGATATCGGTCACCTTGGAATACAGAACGGTGACGGCAGCTGGTCAACTCCAGGATGGATCACTATTACTTTTGACCTGGCAACTTATTCAGCATTGCCGGCAGTGATTCCTTCGAGCGGCGACTGGGGCATGACTCTCTGGACAGGAGTAAACATGGATCTTACCGGGCTTTATGTTGACAATATAAGGTTTGAACATAAATAGTGGTTATTGATTAGGAAAGCCATTTAAGCAGAAGCAAAGGGTATCTCGGATTTTATAACTAAATTGAGATACCCTTTGTATTTAATTACAGGGATAACTATTTTGCGGAATGATTATTAAACTCAGGTTGCAGGCAATCATACTCCTGATCTCTTCCTTTTTTTCGGCAGGGTTTGCCCAGGGCACAAAATACGAAGCTGAAAACGGCACACTGACCGGGTCCGTATCAGTGATGACTTCTGCCGCTGGCTATTCAGGAACAGGTTACGTCGGGAGATTTGAGAATGACGGAGACAGGGTTTCTGTTGCCTTTACCCTTGCCCAGGGAGGGTATTACAACCTTTACCTCGGTTATGCCGGACCGTACGGTGACAAGAAGAATATTGTAACTGTCAACGGAAACAGCGCAGAGGCCTCATTTCCTGCCACGACATCGTTCACCGAAACAGCCTTCGGCAAGGTGTGGCTGGTTGCGGGAGTCAACACTTTATCACTGACAAAGAGCTGGGGCTGGTTCCTCCTCGACTACTTCCGCATTGACCCGAGCACTGAGCCGGAGATAACAGTTCAGCTTCCGTATAAACTTTCAACACCCGACCCCCATCGAGAGACCCGGATGCTGTGGAGCTACCTCATGAACAGCTTCACGCACAAAATCCATTCCGGTGCAATGAGCCTTAACGCCAAGGAAGAAGCCGAGTGGCTCTTCACACAGACAGGCAAATATCCTGCGCTCATTGGACTTGATTTCATGAACCATACACGCAATTACAGCTGGTATGACAAGTCGGTTGTTGTAAATGAGGCAAGGAACTGGTACAACCGCAACGGACTGGTGGCCATCTGCTGGCACTGGCGTGATCCATCCAGGGCAACGGATGAATTCTACACTTCAGGAACCGCATTTGATGTATCAAAAATAACGGAGACAACCTCACCGGAATACCAGGCCATGCTCAGTGACATTGACATTATAGCCGGGTACCTTAAACAACTGAACACGGAAAGCATTCCTGTTCTGTTCAGGCCGCTGCATGAAGCCTCAGGCCGTTGGTTCTGGTGGGGTGCAAAAGGCCCGGAGCCCTGCAAGGCACTCTGGCGGCTGATGTTTGACCGCCTGGTTAATTATCACGGGCTGAAGAACCTGATATGGGTATGGACTACCGATGCCGCTTCAGACAATCTCGACTGGTACCCGGGCGATGAATATGTCGACATACTGGGGGCTGACATCTATGCTGCCGACGGTGATTTCAGCTCACAGCTGCTTACTTACAATTCAATAAAGGAGAAGTTCGGCGGGAAAAAGCTTATCACCCTCAGTGAGAACGGACCGGTTCCCGATCCCGACAGGCTCGTTGCAGACAGGGCATACTGGTCGTGGTTCATGCCCTGGTACGGCTCATTTATCCGTGACGGCATCAAAAATCCCCTGAGCCACTGGCAGAAGGTGATGTCCCATGATTATGTTGTCACCCTTGATGAGATGCCTGACCTGAAGAACTATCCCCTGAGCGATGAGCCAGATTACAGCGCATATCCGCAGGGATTCTTCCTGGCTGAATGGGAGCCAAGGACGGTTGCAGCGCCGGAATACACTGATAAACAGGCGGTCAGTGACCCGGTTACTGTTGCAATAACTGTTGATTTCAGTGACACAATTACAAAGATCCCGAAATATTTGTTCGGTGACAATGCAAACCTGTGGACAGGACCCATGTCAGACAATGCAACCCTGATGAAGAACATAAAGAACCGTGATCAGGGTGTGATGCGGGGGCCGGGGGGAAGCACCTCTGACGCTTTCTTCTGGAACAGGGGTGTCAACCAGAGGCCACCCGACGTACCCCAGTCCCTCATGAATGATCCTTCCAACACAACCTGGCCCTGGTACGGTCAGCGGGCTGAAAACTGGACTATGGATGTTGACTCATTCTACAGCATCCTGAGCAAGGCGGGTATCACAGGCATGATAACAGTCAATTACGGCTATGCCAGGTATGGCACAAGCGCCAACCCGGTGGCGCAGGCAGCTCACATGGCGGCTGACTGGGTAAGGTATGACAATGGCAGGACAAAGTTCTGGGAGATAGGAAACGAGGTCTTCGGAAGCTGGGAGGCAGGATACCGCATTGACCGCTCCCTGAACAAGGACGGCCAGCCGGAGTACATTACCCCGCAGCTGTACGGCCAGCACTGCAGGGTCTTCATTGACTCCATGAGGGCCGCCGCAGCCGAAACCGGTCATCAGATCAAAATCGGCGTTGTGATGGTTGAGGCTTCCTCAACACACTCCACATGGAATACAGGGGTGGCAGCACAGGTTGGGGACATTGCCGACTTCTACATTGTACACAGTTATTACACACCCTGGAATACCAATTCTGATGTGGCAACGGTACTTAATTCCTACAAGAACACTGAAGGATACAAGAACTATATCTGGAACACGGTGGCCGCGGCAGGGATGCCAAAGCTGCCGATAGCTCTCACCGAATACAATATTTTTGCAGTAGGGTCAAACCAGCCTGTATCGCATGCCAACGGTATGCAGGCTGTCCTGGTCACGGGCGAGCTTATGAGGACAGGTTACGGTGCCGCATGCCGTTGGGACCTGGCCAACGGTTGGGACAACGGCAATGACCACGGGATGTACTCCTTCAACGAGCCCGGCATTCCCAACTACACTCCCCATCCCGCCTTCTATCACCTCTATTACATGCGCCGCCACACCGGCGACGTACTGCTGAATTCAGTGGTCACGGGAGCCCCGGGAGTTGTGATAACACCCACCGCATTCAGTTCCGGACATATCGGGGCATCACTTGTAAATACCACGAAGGTGCGTAAGGTTGTACGCCTTAACCTGAAGAATTATGGTGTGGGTGAAAGGTTCTATATATATACACTGACCGGAACTGAAGGGCAGGACTTCTCAAGAAAGGTGTACGTCAACGGGATGGGCACCAACCTCGCCGCTGGCGGACCTGACGGCTATGAAGCAATCAAGGCTGATGCCGTGGTCATCGGTGAAGAAATCAGGATTAACATGCCACCGCTGTCAGCAGTGTACCTTCTTGTCGAGCCGGGGACAAAACAACTGGCAATCAATAATGAGGTGACCTCGGCAGACATTGTCAGGGAGGATGATGCCATTACGGTATGGCCCAATCCGTCACAGGGAACCTTTAGTGTCAGAAACATCCCCGGCAATATAAACCGCATTGAAGTCAGCGACCTTCGCGGAAGCTTCGTTCTTTGCAGGGAACCGGTCAGTGGAGAAAAGGAACTCACTCTAAGCACTGCCCTGAACCCGGGCATCTACCTGGTCACATTGTACGGAGACAATTACACAGTTACCAGGAAACTGATAATCAAATAATAACAGGATATGAAAAAGAGACATTTAATGCCTGGACCGTTAATGACGGCACCGATCAAGA
>JAKAXP010000208.1 GCA_021816545.1 Bacteroidota bacterium | reverse complement strand
TATTCACCAATCAGGGCAGTGCTGTAAATGTTGCCATCTACATCTGTAACTGTATTGCTTTCTGTCCGCTTGCAATGGATGTTGGTTACCAGGACAAAGCCAGCCATCAGTATGGAGCAGAAACGGGAGATCACCATTACCGGGCTACCTGACCCAGTTGACGATCTCCTCTTTTGCCTTGCGGGGTGATGCACCCGAGACAGCGTCAGTGCTTTTCTCAATATTGCCAACGCGGAGCATTATGACAGGGGTGAAGCCTTCCGGTATCTGCAGCGCATCCCGTTTCTCCCTGGCGGCAGCGATAGGGCCACCGTAAATCCTTGCCCCGAGGCCCATGGAAGTGGCAGCCACGAACATGTTCTGTGTTGTCAGCCCGCAGTCGAAGTCGGGTGTGGCGCCTGACTGTGATACCTTGCCGGAGATAACTATTATCACATTGCCCGGTGTGATATTGGAGATGATTTCCTTCATTACGGCCTCGTTCTTCAGCACCGTGAAGTGCCATGGCTGGCCGTTGCGCGAGCTTGGTGCCTTTATGCCGCACTGCACTATCATATCAATCTGCTGGTCTGTGACAGGCACTTCGGTATAGTTCCGCGGTGACCATGCTGAGAGCAGGAGGTCAGTTACAGGATTACCTGTTGACTGTGACATGGCACTGCCGCAGCCCAGAACGAGAAGTACGATCATCAGCGAAAAGATTCTTGTTTTCATTACCCGGGAGTTTTAATTGTGAGCTTTTATGAATACTATGATAAAGGTAATCACAATTCTCTGTCAAAGCTTCATCCGGGATGCTTCCGGTTGATCATCTGACTCACCGGGGAATAATTTCCCTTACCTGCATTCCGACTTCCGTATGAAAAAAATGATTTTGGTACGCGGAGCAATGATTTTGGTACTCAGAGCAAAACAGGTTCTCAGATTAGGGCTGAACTTTATATTGAACATTTGCCCTTCAACCAACAAAAATCAACCTATGAGAAAAAGAATCTGGTATTTTTTAACAATTCTCTGTCTGTCGTCTCTTTGTACCGCACAGCAGGTTGTCTCTTCAGGGGGATATGTGAAAAAGGCCGAAGCCTCAATAGACTGGATCATTGGTGGAAGCTTGTCAGATTTATCGGCATTTAGCCTGAATTACCTGACTTTCGATCAGATGAAACAGTTTGAAGATTCTGCTTTTTATGTAAACATCTTTCCCAATCCTTCCCGTGATCTCCTGAATATTGAGATCGCTCAGTCCGATACCGGTCGCCTGGTGATCCAGATCATTGATCTGCAGGGCAGGACCCTGTTATCCATGAATCCGGTTAAGGAGTCTCTCACGCAGCTCGATGTCAGCCACCTGTCAGAAGGTGCCTATTACCTGAAAATCAATCAGCTAAGTGATGACAGGCTGTGCAGAATTGAAAAGATTATAAAAGTTAAAAAGTAACATATGAAAAAGATTTTTACTCTTCTGACTGGCTTATTCCTGTTTGTCAATCTGGCTACCTCCCAGGAGGCTCCGCCCCAGGCCTTCAGCTTCAAGGCGATGATTAAGGACAACAAGAACCAGCCTGTTGTCTTGAAGACTGTAAGTTTGCGGATAAGCATCCTTAAAAATGCCCCCAATGGTATTTCTGTTTACTGTGAGACATTCAGACAGGTCACAAACGTCTATGCTCAGGTTGACATTGAGATAGGGAGAGGAACCGTTGTTTCCGGTATTTTTTCTGCTATTGACTGGTCTGCGGATGAATATTTCATCCAGGTGGAAGTTGATATAAAAGGAGGGACCAGCTATCAGTTGCTCTCCGTTGCCCAGCTGCTGTCAGTTCCGTATGCGCTCTACGCGGGAAACCTCTCCGGCGGAAGCCAGGATAATGATGATGATCCTCAGAATGAACTTATCTCAAATGCTTACCTGAACGGAACCGCACTGGTGCTTGTTGAGAACAGCAGAACCACAATCGTTGAGCTCTCCGGCCTGCTGAACGGTGTTGACGCAAGCGTGACCAATGAACTTCAGGACCTGCTTATCAACGGACATCAGCTGACGATTGAAAATGGAAATACTGTCACATTGCCTGATGAGGTAAACGATGCCGACTCCGACCCCGCAAATGAAATCCAGGTTCTCAGCCTTGACGGGAATTTCCTTAATCTGACAACAAACGGGACTCCCATCCGGATCGATCTCTCAAAATACCTCGATAACACGGATAACCAGGGACTTTCTGTTTTGGATCATCAGCTCACAATTCAGAACGGTAACTCGGTTACCTTACCTGACAATGTGGATGATGCTGACCATGATCCGTTGAATGAGATCCAGCAGCTGAGCATCAGCGGAGACCGGATAACACTGAACCGCGACGGAGGCTATGTTGAAATACCTGTCGCAAATACCGTCAATGGCCTCTTTTTCTACGGAGATAAGGACAATGACAGTTATGGTGACCGGTTCAAGGCCCTGTGGGTCCCGGTGAATGTTTCTCCGCCTGCCGGATATGTTTCCAGCGCAACCGACTGCGATGACAGTAATGCCGGTGTCAGACCCGGCGTAAGGGATATATGTGACGGTCTTGACAACGACTGTGACGGTACCGTTGATGAGAACTGCCTCATGCCGGAATGCTACCAGGCACTCGTTTCGCTTTTTAGCTGCATCGAGGATGAGCGGTGTGAGTTTTTTGACCCTGAATGCTGGAATGCCAGTTGCTTTGAGGAGTTTGCACAGGTCCAGAACTGTGCCGGCCATGAATGTATAGAACAGGCTTTAATGAGGCCTGCTACCTGGCAGATCATACAGTCTTACACTGTTGAACAGAAGGCAAATTATCTCGTGGAGCAGTGCAGCAGCCCTGACGATGATGCGGACGGATACACCGTGGCACAGGGTGACTGCAATGATGCCGATCCTTCAGTCAACCCGGGAGCCATTGACATTCCCGGTGACGGGATAGACCAGAACTGCAACGGCCGCGATACAGAGGTGGGAGACGATGATGATGATACATATACCGAGGCTGAAGGCGACTGTAATGACACCAACCCGGCGATCCATCCGGGGGTGACGGACATCTGCGACGGTGTGGATAATGACTGTGACAGCGCGATTGACGAAGATGCCAGCTGGCGGACATATTACCTCGACTCTGATCATGACGGTTACGGAAACCCTGCCGTTACTGCATCATACTGCAGTGAGGAAATGGCTTCGGCAGATAACTATATCATTGTAGCCGGTGACTGTGACGACAGTAATCCGGAAGTAAACCCGGGCATAGATGAAGCCACTGAGGACTATTGCGGTGACAGGATAGACCAGGACTGCAATGGCGTTGACCTTCCCTGCTCTGCAATCCGGGATAATGACGGAGACGGATATTCAGAGATAAGAGGGGACTGTGATGATGCGGATGCTTCAATCTATCCCGGGGCACCTGAGATTGCCGGTGACGGCATAGATCAGAACTGCAACGGACATGACCAGAAGATAGGTGACAATGATGATGACGGTTATACCACTGCTGAAGGCGACTGTGATGACTCTGACCCGGGGGTCCATCCGGGAGCAACGGAGATATGCTGGGACGGAATTGATCAGGACTGCGACGGTACAGTTGACGAAGGTTGTTGCCTGAGTGGCCTGGTAAATCTTCTGAATTGCGTGGAAGCCAACGGATGTTCACTGACTGATCCTAATTGTATAACCCGGCAATGCGGCAATGAGTTTTACAGCCTCCAGGAGCAATATTGTTTCGATCTCCCGTGTGTCATGGCTGTTCTTTCAGACCCTGCATTGCCATTTGACGCGACGTGGACCACAGAGGCCAAAGCAAATTACATCCTTTCCCGATGCGGGTTGTTTGATAATGATGGAGATGGTTGGTCCGGAGAAATGGGCGATTGTGATGACACAAACCCGGCAATCCATCCGGGAGCAACAGAAATATGCGGTGACGGAATCGACCAGAATTGCAGCGGCAGTGACGCTTCCTGTGACGATGCCGATGAAGACGGATATACAACCGATGACTGCAACGACAATGATCCGTCTGTCCATCCGGGAGCACCTGAAGTTTGTGACGGGAAAGACAATGACTGCAACGGGCAGATCGATGAAGGCATAGACGACTTGCCAATCTGGTACCGCGATGCCGATGGTGACGGTTATGGAAACAGGGATGAGATGACGGCGGCTTGCCTGCAACCATCGGGATACGTGGAGAATGATCTGGACTGCGATGATACCGACAGCACGATACACCGCGATGCGGTTGAAGTATGCGGGGATGG
>JAKAXP010000207.1 GCA_021816545.1 Bacteroidota bacterium | reverse complement strand
GGAGCAAGTGTCATAATTGAGGCGGCTGTGGATCCGTCCCGTTACAATGATCTGATTGTGAAAAACTGACTTAAAGTCTATTCCTCTTCTTTTTTTGCAGCTGGCTTTTTGGCTTTTGAAGCAGGTTTGGCAGCTTTTTCGGCACCCTTCTCCGCAACTTTTTCAGCAGCGGCTACAGGTTCCTTTTCAGTTTTCTTCGCAGCCGGTTTTGCGGCAGGTTTTGCGGCAGTCTTGGGCCTGGCTGTTTTTGCCGGTTTCGTTGCCTGAACTTCGGATGATGCAACCGGGGCTGCAGTCACGACAGCCTTTGCCGTTTCCTTGGGAGACGGTACAACAACACTCTTTTTGGCTTTTTTACGACGGCGAACGCCAAAGGATCCTAAAATTATCTTACCTCTTTTTGATTTTTTGTCACCTTTGCCCATATTCTTCGAAATTTAAATTGTGAACTCAAATTTGCACGAACAACAAATGTAGTAAAATTTAGTACTTCGGTACTAATTTCTGTTAATAAAAAGGATGAGCACACCGGGGAGGTAACCGGCCATTTTATTAAATTTGCTGATATGGCAACCAGGAAGCTATGGATTTACTCTCCGGATGTCATGCCCCGGCTCGAATATACTGCGGGTGTGATTTTCAGCACCGTTCTGGGGATAAATTATGAAATAACCTCTGACAGGAGGAAGATTGGCGCCAGCCCGGCCATAATCTACACGAATGAGAAGGTAAAGGATCAGTTCGTTATCCGACCCTCGGGTCTGCTCCTTGATTCCGGCCTGGGACATGCTTCACCGGAGGTTTCTTACCTTGATGAAATGCCTCTGCTGTTTCCCTCTGAAGGAGGAAGTATCCCGTTCGACCTGTTCTCAGCTGTCTTCTACATGGTCTCAAGATACGAGGAGTACCTTCCCTTCTCCCCGGATGCCCACGGACGTTTTAAGGGAACAGCTTCACTTGCCTTCAGGGGTAACTTCCTGCGGATGCCTGTGGTGGAGATATGGTCGCGGTACCTCGCCGCCGAGCTTGTCAGACGCTATCCGGTTCTGACAATACGGCACAATGAGTACAATGCCCTGGTGACCATAGATGTTGATCAGCCGTTTGCCTACCGCAGCAGGGGTTTCCTGAGGAGCATGGGAGGGCTGGTCAAAGGGCTTGCTGGTGTGGGAGCGAAGCCCTCTGACCGGATCAAAACGATGTCGGGTGAAATGGAAGATCCCTATGACAGCTTCAGCTACATAGAGGCGCAATTGAAGGCACATGGTTGCGAGGCACTTTTCTTTTTCCCGACAGGAGACCAGGGGGAGTATGACCACAATCCTCCTTACCGTGATCATGATTACGGTGAAATAATACGAAGATATGACCGCCTGTACGGCAGCGGGTTGCATCCTTCGTACCGTTCGGCCGGCAGGCTGAAGACCCTCAGAATGGAGACGGAAAGGTACTGGTCAATTACAGAACATCACCCTGAAAAGGCAAGGCAGCACTGGCTTCTCCTGAACATGCCTGATACCTACCGTGAATTTGAGGAGGCCGGCATCAGGTATGACTACACAATGGGTTTTCATGATGAGCCGGGGTTCAGGGCCGGAATTGCAAGACCCTTCCCGTTCTATGATCTTTCAAGAGAGAAAATCACCGGGCTGACCGTTGTGCCTTTCCAGGTAATGGATGGCACCCTCAGGCAATATATGCATTTGCAGCCTGAGTCAGCACTGGAGGTAATCAGGAGCCTTATCACTGCTACCAGGAAGGCAGGAGGCCAGTTTGTATCAATATGGCATAATACATCCCTGAGCGAAGGCAACGGCTGGGAGGGATGGAGACGAGTCTTCGAGGAAACCCTTTCCATGCAGAAGGTATGATCAGCTACCTCAGGAATGAAGAGATAGACCGTGAAAGGTGGGATGCGTGCCTCAGGGAAATACCCGCAATGCGACCCTATGCCATGTCATGGTACCTTGATATCATGTCTCCCGGTTGGGATGCACTGGTTGACGACGATTACCTTGCGGTTTTCCCGCTGCCGCGAAGAAAAAAATACGGATTCAGCTATATCGCCACACCGGTATTCCTACAGCAGCTCGGACTCTTCTCCGCTGACGGTGACAGGGTAAGCATGGCCGAAGAGTTCATCTCATTCATGCCGGAGTTTTACAGGCTGATTGACCTCTGCATAGGGCAGGAGGTACATGTACCCGGCTACACAGTTTCACCGCGGCATAACTACGAAATAAGGCTCGATGATCCTTATGATAAATTATGGGTCAGTTACATGTCTGACTGCCGGAGAAACATCAATATCGCAAAACGCTATCCACAGGATATAATCACAGATGTCAGTCCGGAGGAGATTATCAGGCTTTTCCGCAATTATACTGCCGGGCGGGCTGGTACGATAAGGAATTCAGGCTACGGGAGGCTCCGGCAGCTTATGGAGCACTGTACCGCCGCCGGTCTCGGGAGAATAATAGGGGTTAGATCGCCAAAAGGAAAGCTTCTCTGGGGGATGTTTGTGACAGAATCCCAGGGCCGCACCACCATGCTATTTACTGCAGGCAGCAGGAAAAGCCGTGAACTGAGGACATCGTATCTCGTCATTGACCATCTCATCAGGAGCTATGCCGGCACAGGACAGGTACTTGATTTTGCCGGGTCCTCGGTTCCGTCGATTGCCATCTTCATGCGGTCATTCGGCGGGGAGAAAACCACCTACTGGCGGTTGTACCGCAACAGTCTCCCCTGGCCGGTGAGACTGCTCAAATAATCAGAAGAGAAGTTCTATTTCCTGGTCGTTTGTCTCAGCCTCTGTAAGCCTGCCGTTTTCACAACGCAGGGTTCTTCCGGGGAATTTTTTTACCAGGGTATGCTTGTGGGTTGACATTATGACCGCCCTGCCGGTGTTGCTGATCCCTTTCAGGAGAATATGGATTTCTTCGGACGTCTCAGGATCAAGGTTTCCGGTAGGCTCGTCAGCCAGGATTATTTCAGGGTCATTCAGCAGGGCACGTGCAATGACAACTCTCTGCTGCTCACCGCCAGAGAGCTGGTGAGGCATCTTGAAACCCTTGTTCTGCAGGCTTACCTTCTCAAGAACCTCCCTGATCCGGTCTTCAATTGCAATCTTGCTGTTCCATCCGGTGGCCCTGAGTGCAAACTCAAGGTTGTCATGCACTGACCTGTCAGTGAGAAGCTGGAAATCCTGAAAAACTATGCCCAGTTTCCTTCTCAGCTGTGGTATCTCCCTCTTTTTTATGGTCCGCAGGTTGAATCCTGCCACATGACCTTCACCGTCGGTTAAGGGCAACTGAGCGTTGAGAGTACGTATCAGTGAAGTTTTGCCGCTTCCGACGCGTCCGACCAGGTAAACAAACTCACCTTTGTCGACCTTCAGGTTCACATCGCTGAGAACGAGGTGATCCTGCTGCATTATCTGGCAGCTCTTCAATTCAATGATTGTGTCGAGAGGGGTAGTCTCTTCCATTCGGAACGGTTTTTGTGCAAAATAAAAAAGAATTAACAATCAGCAGTCTCTGTGTTGATAAAATGAAGGTTAAGGGAGATTCCGCGAGGCATTATAATTGTATTTTTACGGCTGATGAAACTGCGCCGGAAAATCTGCGCAATGTGTTGCTAATAAATATATTACCTGCAGCCCGGGTTTGCAGGCAAATTTTTATTAAGACTGCTTGATGAAAGGATAAAGTTATGAACAGGAAGATAGTGACGGTAATTTTGGTCTCTCTCATTGCGGCAGGAGCAGCGGTGAAGGGACAGGTCTCGTTCTCAGGGGATGAGATAACATCATTGCTGAACAACGGGTATGAGATGTTTGGGAAGGCCAAATATTCAGCCGCCATAGGGTTGTTTGACAAATGGCTGGAGACTGAGAAAACCGGGAACAGGATACAGAGGGCTGATGCTGAGTATCATGCCGCCCTGGCCTCGATGAGGCTGATGGCTCCGGATGCCGAGTACCGTATGCAGCGGTTCATCACAGGAAATGCCGAGAGCCCCATGCTCAACCAGGCCCGGTTTGAATCAGGCCGGTACTGCTACCAGCAGCGGAATTACTCATGTGCCATTGAATGGTTCGAGCAGACTGACCGCAACATGCTGTCAGAAAAGGAACTTCCCGAGTATCTGTTCAAGCTAGGCTACTCACACTACCGCCGCGGTGACACCAAAAGAGCCCAGATGCTCTTTGCCGAGCTGACCGATGTGGACACGGATTACACTCCGCCCGCAATCTACTACTTTTCGGCAATCGCATATGAGAACGGGTTCTACAAAACCGC
>JAKAXP010000206.1 GCA_021816545.1 Bacteroidota bacterium | reverse complement strand
GGGATGAGGATCTTGTAGATCATCTTGTAGTATGGTGTTCCCAGGGCAAAGGCAGCCTCCCTTATTGATATGGGGATCATCCGCATCGTTTCCTCGGTAGACCTTATTATAAGCGGAAGCATCATGATTGTAAGCGAGACGCTTCCGGCCAGGGCCGAATAACCCCTGGTAATGTTCTTCACCACCCAGAGGTATGAAATGATGCCTAGGATTATCGACGGCACCCCCTGTAGGATCTCGGTCAGGCTCCTAATGAACCGGGCATAGCGTTTTGTGCCGTTCTCATAGATGTAGATGCCGGTCATCAGCCCAAGCGGAATGGCGAAAAGTGAAGCCACAACCACCATAAGGAGCGAGCCTGTCAGACCGTTGGCAATACCTCCCGGGATGACTTCGCCCGAAAGGGCTGCCATCATTGCCTGGAAAGTATCCGGCGCCGGTTTGGTGAAGAAGGCAATGTTTATCTGACGGTAACCCTTCACAGCCAGGTTACCCACAATGAGGAAGATGGGGATGACGGTGATGACCGAGCCTGCAATTACCAGGTACCTGAACCGGTTGTTTGTACGGGTGCGCCTGCCTATGTTGTCTGTCAGTTCCGGGTACATCTCTCTGTCATGCAAAACGTTTGATGATCATTTTTCCAAGGTAGTTTACCAGGGCGGTGATGAGGAAGAGCAGAAGCCCTATGGCAATCAGGGCACTCATCTTCAGCCCGGATGCCTCCCCGAACTGGTTGGCAATGACTGAGGCCATCGTGTTGCCGGGAGCAAACAATCCTTTGGGGATGACATTGGCGTTGCCTATGAGCATTGTGACTGCCATCGTTTCGCCCAAAGCCCTCCCCAGTGCCAGGATGAAGCTGGCGATGATACCTGAGCGTGCAGAGGGAATGATCACGCTGAAAATAACTTCGCGCCTTGTGGCGCCAAGGGAATAGGCTGCCTCCTTCAGCTCTGAAGGCACCATTGAGATAATCTCAGCACTGAGCGAAGTAGCATAGGGAACAATCATTATCGCCAGCACCAGGGAGGCGGTAAATACCCCGAAGCCCTGGTCTGACAGGCCGGTGCTGACGAGGAGCGGTCGCAGTGCATAGAATCCCCAGAATCCGTATACGATGGAAGGGATGCCGGCAAGCAGGTCAACGAGGCTGCGAAGAATCCCCGATGTCCGTGTTCCCCTGTAGTATTCGGCTATGAAGAGGGAGGTGGAAAAAGCCATCGGGATGCAGATGATCAGCGCCAGGATTGATGTGATTACGGTACCGATGATAAATGACATTGCGCCGTACTGCTCGCTGCCCGCGGTGGGGTTCCATGCTGAGGAGGTGATGAACCTCAGCCCGAATTCCCTGAATGCCGGGACAGCGCCCCCGAAAAGGGAGACGACTATCCCGGCACTGAGAATAAGTATTGTCAGTGACGAGATGAAAAGGAGTGCCTTTGTGATCCTGTCGCCTGACATGCGCTCTTACTTCAGAAGTGTTTCACCCTTATATGTTATTCCTTTGAGCAGAGTGGCAGCCTGGAGGGCAGCATTCTGTGGCAGGGCAGCATAATGGACGCTTGTGGCTATCGCCTGGGCTTCATCACCGGTGAGCCATTTGACTGTATTGACAGTTGCTTCAGCAGCCTCGCGGGTGTGATTGCCGTATGCAAGGTCTTTGTAAAGTATGATCCATGTGAAGCTGGTGATGGGATAGGCGGCAGGATTTGGTGAGTTGGTGATCATTACCCTTGTGTCGGCAGGGATTTCTGCAACAGCTGCAGCCGAGAATGATTCAAGGCTGGGTTCAATATACGAGCCGGCGCTGTTCATCACCTTTGCCATGGGGATCTTCTGTGCGAAAGCATATTCATAACCTATGTAACCGATTGAGCCCTGGCTCTGGCTGATGGTTCCGGCAACGCCCGGGTTACCCTTGGCCCCTATGCCTGCAGGCCAGTTCAGAGCCTTGCCTGTTCCGAGCTGCCCGTTCCAGACCGGACTGACCTTTGACATGTAGTCACTGAATATATAGGTGGTGCCGCTGCCGTCAGAACGGTAAACGACGGTTATCGCCATGGCTGGCAGGGCAATACCTGGATTCACAGCCAGAATTTTCGGGTCATTCCACATTTTTATGTTTCCCAGAAAGATACCATCAAGGAGTTCAGGGGTAAGCTTCAGATCAGTCACTCCGGGAAGGTTATAGGCTATCACCACAGCTCCGATGCATGTGGGGATGTGTACCACTTCACCGGGCATCTCAGCCAGTTCGGCGTCAGAAAGGTATGCGTCAGTAGCCGCGAAGTCGACTATCTGGTCACGGAGGCTCTTGATGCCACCGCCTGAGCCGATACCACCGTAGTTGATCAGCGGACCGCCTGCCTCGTTGTATTTTTTAAACGCGAGATTGTAGAACGGCTGCGGGAACGTTGCTCCGGCAGCAGAAAGGGTTACCTGTTTCTGTTTGCCGGCAGTTGAACCGCCGCCACCGCATGATATGAGGACGAGCGCTACTGCGGCCACCAGGAGAATGATACTGTTTTTCATTTTTGCAAGTATTGTTGTGAAGTTAATATTTTTAAACAATTTTATCGTTAAGTCTTCACCCTTTCCGCTGCCTGCATTTTCAGAATTTAGCCTCGATGTTCAGTCCGAGTGTGCTCACATTGGCACTGCCGTCCGAAGCGGGCAGGTAAAAGTTGAAGTTAGGTGAGATTCTTACATTTTTTACGGGTGAAAAGTCTATACCGGCATAGATGTATGACCCGTCCTTGTTCAGGTTCCAGGGATCGGAGTCCTCTTCCATTATTACAGAAGTGAGCCGGTCATACCTTGCAAAGAGCCTTACTTTGTCTGACAGGGGCACCCTGGTGAAGAGGCTGATGCCGGAATAGTTACGGCCTTCGGTTATCGAGGCATTGTCCTGCCTGAAGTACTCTGCACCTGCATTGAATTTCGGGCCAAGCCATGCCGCAGTGATGCTTGCGGTACGCTGCATGGTGCCGGATGAACCCATCATGTCATAATAACCCCTGAAAAGAAGGTTCTCCACTGGGGTGAGGGTGAATCCTGCCGCCAGCCTGAGGGTTCCGTTGTTCGTAATGTCCTTGAACCCGCGACCGTTTGTCAATGCCAGGTCAATGTCAAGCAGTTTCCCTGCCTGCACTACCGTCATCACACCGAGGTCTGCCGCCTGAACCATCCCTGAATAATCTATCGGAGGCTTCGTTACATACCTGTATCCCCATATCTTTTCCATCATGGAGATCTGCTCGGTGCCAATAAGACCGCCGCGCACCAGGAATTTCCCGTTGTCATACTGAAGGTATGCGTTGCGGAGATACCCGGTATAAATTGTCTTGCCGTTTATTACCTCGGTGGTTCCGTCATACATGACGCGACTGGAAAATTCTTTCGAGAAGCTGAAATCATAACCGAAGTAGGAGCGGGTCACTTCAAAAGCGGAGCTGTTCGTGCCGTCATTGAATGTGGTGTGATAATTGGTAAACAGAAGCCCGAAAAACTTGCCCGAGGGCTTGAAATCGGCGCTTTCCTGTGCCATAAGAGGTGCTGCCGTAAGCATCAGCATGCTTATCACGACAGGTAAAAACTTCATTTTCATCAGGTTAATTAATTGAAGGTTTGACAATACAAAAATCTTTCCTATTTGTTACATTCAGATTACACAAATGTGACAAAGTTGTTACAAACATAATATTAAGCAAGTTCGCGGGTGTGAGTAAAAAGACTGAAAATCCGGTTGGTGTAAATCATTAACTTTACGGTATGATAATTGCATTTCACCAGAATGAGATGAAACGAACAATAACTGTATTATTTCTTGCGGCATTATTGGTAACTGCCGCCGGGCAAACCGTAGAGAGACCAAACTACGGACTCAAGTCGCCCCTCACAGCGGACATTGTGCGGGTTGATTTCAATCCTGACGCCACAATAATCTGGATGACGGTGCAGAGTGACATAAACAATGCATGGTTCTGCATCGACAGGAACACCTTTCTTGTAAAGCCTGACGGGATGAGGCTCAGGCTTACCGGCCTTAAGGGCCTTCCGTACTGCCCTGCAACATACAAGTTCAAGCGCCCCGGAGAGAAGACCACTTTCTCCCTCACTTTCCCCCCGACAGGGATGGTGCCGTGGTTTTCAATCGTGGAGGAGTGTGTGGGGGGATGCCTCTCATTCAGGGGAATTGTCACTGATGCCGGTCTCAACAGCAGTCTGAATGAGGCATATTCGCTCACCGGTGCCGGGAACAGCATGGCAGCGTACCGGATTTATGAAGCTATCATCAATGAGAAGATC
>JAKAXP010000205.1 GCA_021816545.1 Bacteroidota bacterium | reverse complement strand
GGGGAATACCTGCAAAGAATATTACAAACCCGGTGGAGGTAGTGATGGCTGCTGTGGAACTGAGACAGTTCCTGAGGGACTTTGAAGCCGGACGCAGGGGTGAGGAGCGGATCTGGAACCTGAAGATTGGGATACATACCGGACCCGTTTCCGCAACTGTTTCAGGAAAGAGCAAGGTCTCCTATGATATCAAGGGGAGGGCGGTTAATACCGCGAGCCGTATCCAGGGTGTGTCCGACCGCGATTCGATCCTTATCTCGGTAATGACATTTGAGCTTATAAAAGAGTTTTTCAGGTGTGAGTATTACGGCAAGCTGCCTGTGAAGTACATGGGGAACATCCAGATGTACCAGGTACAGGGCCTGTTGCCGGAACTCGCATCAGACCGGAACGGATCTGTTCCGAACAAGTCATTCAGGGTTAAGTTCGGACTCATCCAGTTCACTGATATACAGGAAGTGATCCTTGACAGGCTGGAGAAGGAGCTGCCTGACTTCCTGTTTTACCACAATGTCAAACATACCGTTGATGTTGTAACAGAGGTGGAACTGATCGGATGGGCTGAAGGGTGCACCGATGAGGAGGTGCTGCTGCTTAAGACAGCTGCGCTGTTCCATGATGCCGGCCATATTGTTTCGTATGATGATCATGAGTACCAGGGTACACTGCTGGTAAGGGAAATGCTTCCGGGATACGGTTACAGCGATGAACAGATTGACAGAATATGCCGGATCATAATGTCTACCAAACTTCCCCCAAGACCGGGAGACCTTCTTGAACAGATCATCTGCGACTCTGACCTTGACTACCTTGGCAGAAGCGATTTCATCCCGGTTTCAAACACGCTTTATGAGGAACTGAAGGCACAGGACAAGATCACCAGCCTGAACGACTGGAACAAGCTGCAGGTTAAGTTCATCTCGGGGCACCAGTATTTCACCGCGACTGCCCGCCACTTGAGGGAAGTGAATAAAAAGCTTCAGATTGAGAGGATCAGGAGCCTGGTGACGGAGAACTGAAAATCTGTGCAGTCAGTCTCTGGTCCCCCGGGAAGTCTACCTTATAACAAGTATTTTTGTCACGCCCGCGAGGGTTCCGTCCTCATTTGAGCAGAATGCCAGATACACTCCGGTTGCAACCCTCTGCGATTTGTAGTTCCGGAGGTCCCATACTGCCTGCCCGCCCAGCGAGGTTGTCTCATATACAAGATTGCCGCTGACGTCAGTTATTTTTACAGATGAATTTTCCATCAGCCCGGTGACAGTAACCACCCCTTCATAGTCCTCCCTTACCGGGTTGGGGAAGGCATATATTCCCGAGAAATCATCCTTTCCTGCCGTTGCCTCACCGCGCCATGATATGATTCCCTCGGAGGTTCCGAACCAGACCTCGCCTGTGACTCCGTTAACTGCAACTTTCACGATATTGTCGGACAGGAGAGGACTGTTGGAGGTACTGAAGTGAACCATTTCCTTCCGGGCGTCATCAGACATCAGGAAAGCCCCTGAACTGAGCGTTCCGAACCACTTGCGGTTAGCACCGTCTGCGGCGATGGCTGTCACTGTCTCGGTTCCAAGGAGGTAATCGGCCAGTCCTGACCCGTCGTTACGCGGTATTTTGATACGGGTTGCCCTGATATCAGATGTGAATGCCTTGCCGGGGTTGTAGAATACTGCCGGCCCCATGTCGGTACCTACCCAGATATTTCCGTCAGAATCTGTTGCAATTGAAAAGAGGTTGTTCATTGTATGTCCCTCGGTATCCTGCACCTGTATCCTGATATACCTGTCGTCAGAAGTATTTGAGGGTGTTCCTGCCGGATCATAGACAAGCAGGCCGTTACCCCTCGGAAGTACAGCCCAGATGTACTGGTTACGGTCAATTACCATGTCGCCCACCGAAGTGACGCTGAGGTTTACCTGGGTTGTTATCCAGTTGCCATCCGGGGTAAGGGCTTTCAGGCTGCCCGGAACGCCTGACTGGCTCATCCATAGATTGCCTTCCCGGTCCCAGGCGAGTCCGCAGATGCGGGTATAGTTTTCACCTGGTATGATGCTGGCAAGCGGGGAGTTGAACTGGTTATAGTTTTTTATCAGTTCGCCATCAAGGAATTCATACAGGCCGTTTCCCCATGAGGAAACGAAGAAATGGCTTTCATTGTCCGGGTCAGCTGCAACTCGCATTGCGTCCCTGTCAGCTTCGCCGTAAAGGATATTACTCCGCCACTCATCACCTGAGCCGCTAAAAACCTGGAGCGGGCGGTAAACATTTCCCCAGGCATTGTCAACAGTTCCGCCTGTCACATAGAAATTATTTCCAGAAAAGGCTATGTCAGCCACGTTGTTTGTGTATGGTCCCGCCAGGGTATGGTTTCTGAATTCAGTATAATTGCCTGTTGAAACCAGCCCTGCAGAAACATCTGCAATCCACAGATCCTGGCCTGAGAAGATGGCGCCTGCCGGTGAGACTCCGGACCATCCATATGTGGTAATTTCACGTAAAACCGTACCCTGCATGGCAAGAATTCTGACAGAAGAAATCAGGGAGACGATCACCCGGCTGCCGTCACTGTCAAGAGCCCTGACAGAACCTGCAGGCTCCGAAGAAATAAGTGCAGCAGGTTGTCCTGGGGTGACAAGGAAGATTGAATCACGGGAGGCAGGTGAACCGTTTTCCCCGGGCCTGGTAACCATAAGTGCAGTTCCGGCTGCAACAATATTACTGTACTCTGAATCAGGGGTTGGGAGCCCACCAAGTTTTTCCCAGTTCCCGAAATAGGAGAGTCCCTGGCGGCTGGCCGGGGCTGACCATATTCCATGCGCAGTGGCGGCATAGACACGGTCACCGAGAATTGCTGATTCGTTCACGCGGTTGGTTTCGCCGTCAGGCCCGGGTCTCCAGGTGTCAGACACATACCTGCCCCTTATATCTATGACAACAATGCCGAAACTTCCCGACAACAGGGCTCGGCTGCCAAAGACAGTCACACCGTAGATCTCCTTGAGACCGGGAATATACTTGTTTTTTATATCAGGGATGTAGGTTATAACACCTTTCCTGACAATGTCGATTCCGGTACTTTTGTATACAATTACAAGTGACTCTTCAGCATCGCACCATGCAACATTTGCGATTGCCGTCTCATTAAGGCCGGAAATCCTTGAAAGAGAAGACACTGTACCGCCGCCGGAGTCATAAACAAGTACGGCCGAACCTGTTGAAGAGTAAATCTTTCCTCCTCCCGCCGCAAGTGAGTACGACCTGCTGTAAGGGAGGTGTTCATCCCATGAACCCACGGCTCCCTGCCCTGCAAGAAAAAGGCAGGACAAGACCAGGCATGCTGTTGAGATGATCCTTTTCATGGTTTCGCTGGCGGATGTCTACCGGGCCGGATTTATTTCCCGGAATTCAGGAAATCAAGTAGTTGTCTCATGGCTTTCGCCCTGTGGGAGATCTTGTTCTTTTCGCCCAGGGGTATCTCGGCAAAGGTAAGTTCATAGCCCGTGGCGAGAAACACGGGGTCATATCCGAACCCGCCGGTTCCCCTTCTTTCCTTTAAGATTTCACCCTCAACTGTCCCTTCGAAGAGATATTCAGTTCCGTCGAGTATCAGGGCTATTACGGTTCTGAACCTGGCACTCCTGTCATTGGCGCCTTTCATTTCTCGCAGGAGCTTTTCGATGTTGTCATCAAAGCTTTTGTTTTCACCTGCATACCTGGCAGAGTAGACACCCGGAGCTCCGCCGAGGGCAGTAACCTCCAGCCCGGTGTCATCGGCAAAGACATTCCTGCCTGTCTTTTCATGAACAAACCTGGCCTTGAAAAGTGCATTTTCCTCAAGCGTATCTGCCTCCTCCGGAATATCTTCAGTAATATTGAGATCAGCCAAACCCAGAATCCTGAAATTATCATCAAGCAGGTCGGTTATCTCTTTGACTTTGTGTTTGTTATTTGTTGCGAATACAAGTTCCATATGCTTATCTGGTTAAAGGCAAAATTAATCATTGCATTGTGACGCGGCCGTGTTGGCATACCAAAACGGGAAAATAATAGTTTATTTTTGTATAGATCACTATTTTGTAATCCTCAATGGTTATCAACCATTTCCGCAGATTCCTTGTCGCATGCATCCTGCTTTGTTCAGGAGCCTGCGCTGCAGGTAATTCCACTTGTCCAGGAATTACTGTGCAGGCCGGGGAGATGCTTACCGGTGTATACCATTACCGGTCCGGAGAGAGGATAGACTCAGCAGTGGTACAACCTGTCCTGAGGTACCGTGACGGGATTGTTTTCATTATGAAAAAGGACCCTGGTGTTGAATACTCATATTTTATGGCCGGACCTGACAGTGCGTGGACTGCCTGGAGTGACAGGATTTATAAGG
>JAKAXP010000204.1 GCA_021816545.1 Bacteroidota bacterium | reverse complement strand
GTCACAAATATCACGGAGGAGGGAGCACTTTTCAGCGCAGAGGTTTATGAACCCGGTAATGCAGAGATCACGGAACACGGATTTACATGGGCAGTGAGCAATCCGGACATCGAGGATGATGACCGGGTTTTATTGGGTCCTTTCAGCGGCGCTGGTCAATTTTCATCCGAAATAAAGGTCTCGCTCTCGGCCGGCGAAAAATACAAGGTGTCAGCCTTCATCAAGGCAGGTGACTACACAGTTTATGGAAACACTGTTGAATTCACGAGCCTTGGCAGTCTCGGGCCTGTAATAACCGGATTCTCACCTGAGAGGGTGCTATGCGGTGACACGGTAATCATTACAGGCAAGAACTTCAGTTGGGTCAGGGATTTCAACAAGGTTTTTCTCAATGAAACTGCTGCTTTTGTCTGTGACCCGGTCACTGATACAACGGTTCTTGCAATTGTGCCATACACCCTGACAGTACCGGAGCAGATTGTAAGCCTGGAGATCAGTGGCAGCCGGACAATTTTTTCTGAAAGGAAACTGATTGTTGATTTGCCTTATGTTGAGGAGGTTAAGCCTGCATCAGCCCACTGGGGCGATACTGTTGAGGTGACAGTTCAAAACCTTAATGCAAGTGCCGGTTTACGCGTTTTGTTCGGCAATGTTACCCTGGTACCTGCGGTTCCCTGGGACGGTGAAAAAGTCAGTTTCATTGTCCCGTGGGAAACTACCCAGACAGAGACTCAGTTAAAAATTACTGCTGAGGGAGGTGAATTCACCTCACCTTCAATGTTTGTACTCCTTCCGCCGGTCATTGACCGTATCACTCCCCGGACAGGGCTCTGGTCAGACGATATCATGCTGGTGGGCTCCTTCAACAGGTTGAAGGAGAACTCGTCCGTCAGATTCGGTCAGCACAGTGCATTAATAAAGTATTCAAGCAGGGATACGCTGATTGTCAAAGTCCCTGACAATCTTGATATTACCCCCGCAGCCGTGGTTTATTCTTTCAGGCAGATCACCTCAGCTCCGGTATATTTTGAACTCAGGCCTCCCGAGATTGTCTCGGTTAGCCCGATGACCGGGCCTACGGGAACCGTTGTAAAAATTGAATGTAAAAACATCAAATACCCGTTTGTTTCTTTGTGGATGAATGATATTGAGATCGGTTGGGATGCTCTTGGAGGCTACAACTACGATGAGACTTATCTTGAGTGCCGGGTCAAGGGAAGTTTCAACGGGCCTGCAACCTTCAGGGTGACAGTGTGCGGGCAGTCAGATACCTGGGATCAGCCCTTCATGGTAAGGAATCCGTATATAGTATCATTTTCACCTCATACAGCGATACCCGGAGATACAATAACGATTGTGGCTGAAAATTACCTGGACTACATCACCTGGTTCAGTCTCAACCAGGGCACACTTTTCGGCATGCAGGAGTTATCACGTCAAGGCAACATTATAAGGGTATTGTTCAGTGATTTCAGCAGGTTTGGGCCTCCTTTCCCTATTCCCGGGCCCATTTATGCGTTTCAAAGCACGAATGCAACTGTCTCTGCAATTCCTTCAGAAGACAATCTTGTTCACCCGACGCCTGTCATTTCATCTGTGACTCCACTCAGTGCAAGGGCCCTGGAAGAGGTAACAGTCATAGGAGCCAATTTCAGCCTCATCAAAGAGTATAATCATTTATCAGTTGGCGGATGGGATGTGATAATATCAGAATGTTCAAGGAATATGCTGAAGTTCACAATGCCCAACCTTCCTGGTGGCACCTATCCGGTGGAGCTGGAGCTCGGAGGATATAAGGTCACTGCCCCGCAGAATATAACTTGTTCTTCAGCATGGGAACGGCTGCCTGATCTCCCATTCAATAACTGGGAATCATTTGTGATGGATTTCAACGGTGACATACTCGTAGCAGCCTCACCGGTCTATCAGTCAACAGTCATCGAAAGATATATATACCATTACGATCCTGTAACCCAAAGGTTTAGCCAGCTGGGTGGCAAGATATCATGCATGGCATCATACTTCGGGCTGGTTGTCAAGGGAGACAGGGCTTATATTTCAAGATCCAACGGCACATTGCCTCCTGTACTGGATGTATTTGACAGGAACACTCTTACCCTCTCAAAGGTGTCTGACCTTCCTGCATCCGGAGGATACTCCTACTGGCTGATGGACGGGGACTCAATCCTGCTTGCCGGTTTGGGGTCCTATCACTGGAAGTTCAATCCTGCTTCAGGAAAATGGACAAGGTTGGGTGATCTGCCGGGAGCCACCAACCAGGGACATGTATTCACAATCAGTGGGAGAAATTTCCTTATGACGGCAGGCGATAAGCTTTTTGAGTATAACGCATACGAAGACAGGTGGATACAGAAGAGCTGGCCCTCATTCGGGTTGTACTACAATGAGCACAGCGAAACATTTGTATGCAACAATAAGGCATATGTCTGCTTTGCATATTCAGGGGAGACACCTATGACAGCCTATGATCCCGTGACAGATTCATGGGAGCCGGTCTATAATATAGCTTTTCCGCTGCCCAGGACAAATGTGCTTGGATTTTCTCTGGGCGACCGGCTATTTCTTGGCGGAGGCAACAACTATCTTGATTTCTGGTCATTTAACACATCATTCAAATAAACAAAGCTCATCTCAATGACTAAATTTCTTTCCAGAAAGTTTCTTACACCGGTGCTGCTGCTTTTGCTGGCTCAGACAGCCGTAAGTCAGATCCGGGAGATCACCTTCGGCGAGATACCGAAGGAAGACCTTGAAATGGCAGAGTATCTCCCTGATCTGTCGGCTGATGCCGTGATCCTTGAAAACCACGCCAGCACCACAATGCGTGCCGGAGAAAAGATTATTGTCACAACTGATTGCCATATCAGGATCAAGATCATCAATACTGACGGGCTTGACTATGCCAATGTTGAAATGCCATACGGCAGCGATGACAGAATAGTGGGGCTTAAAGCGGCATCATACAACCTGGAGGACGGGGCGACAGTACAAAACCTGGTTGATAAGAAGAGCATCTATTACGAGAACACCAGCCGCTACCGGAATACACTCCGGTTCTCAATCCCGAATGTCAGACCCGGGACGGTAATTGAATACAAATACACCCTTGAGAGCCCTGATTATTTCTCACTTTATACATTTAAATTCCAGGAGGAGATACCTGTCAGAAGATGCAATTACCGGGTGGAATTCCCCGGCTATTTCGAATATAAGTTCGTTACAGGAGGAGATTTCAAGAATATTATTCACCGCAGGGACCAGACAAGGGTATTGTTCGGAGGGAGCTCAGTGGAAGGCTTTGTGGGAACATGGGTCGGAAACAATATCAAAGCGTACCGTGAGGAGCCCTTCAGCACCGGATCTGATGACTATTTTGCGCATATCGGTTTTGAGCTTTCAAAGATTGATATACCCGGCTACTATTTCCAGGATATATCGCCAACCTATCAGAAGCTATCTGAAAAACTGCTTGACCGCGTTGATTTCGGGACCTATTTAGAAAAGAGCTCCGTTGTCAGGAAAAAGGCTGAAGAGCTGAAAGCTGAGGGAGGCACCGAAACAGATGTGGTGAGGCGCATCTATTCTTATGTGGCTGATTACATGATGTGGAACGGCATCCATGATTATACAGCCTCTGCAACTATGGCGAAGGCATTCAGTGATGCCAGGGGTACTTCTGCTGAAATTAACCTGATGCTGCTCGCAATGCTCAGAATCGCAGGAATTGAAGCCGACCCGGTAATACTCAGTACAAGGGAGAACGGACTTCTCAATCCTTTCTTTGCAATAATAAGCAGGTTCAATCATGTGATAGTTTCAGCCAAAGTCGACGGGGCAGGCTGGCTTATTGATGCAACGGATCCTGTGAGGCCGTTCAACATACTTCCTGAAGAGTGTCTCAACGGTCAGGGGTGGATAATCAACAGGTGGGGAGGCTCATGGATCGATCTCACCAACGGTGAGCACTACGGTGAAGCAGTTACAATGGAAATGGAGATGGATGAAAAGGGCAGCCTCTCCGGCACAACCACAAACGTTTATGAGAGCTACAATGCATGGCAGGTCAGAAAAATCTGCAATCTTCAGGGGGAGGAAGCTTACAGGGATTTTGTACAGTCGGTAAAATCAAAGTGGAAGATTTCAGCACTTGAACTTGAAAACCTCAGCGATCCGGAAGAACCGGTAATCGAAAAGGTATCCCTTACGGTACCTGAAGCAGCAGAGAGAGGTGACGGGTTCATGTATCTCAATCCTTTCCTCAGCGGTCGTGTTGAATCAAATGAATATTATTCTGAGGAGCGTATCTCAGTAATTGACCTCGCCTGTCCCACATTAGAGAAATACAGTTTCAAAATAACCATTC
>JAKAXP010000203.1 GCA_021816545.1 Bacteroidota bacterium | reverse complement strand
ATCTAATTATGCCGGTGAACCCGTAGTACAGAAGTACGAATGATATTATGAGCCCCGGCCATCTGTGAAGCTTTTTGTACGATTTCCAATTTTTCGCCATAAAAAAATACCTGATTTCAGGAACAGAGTTGATTATTGATAAGCCTGGTATTTCTGAGCCAGAGAAAGAATTGTTTCATTTGAAAGCAGTTCCCCGAGCGATTCCCGTATTGACTTATACCTGTTGTGGAGCGGGCAGGGGCTTTCGTTGCTGCAATTCTTCAGACCGAAGACGCATCCCGAAAAGATCTTCTGCCCTTCCACTGCTGTTACCACATCATATATGTTCACGGATGGTTTTTCCTGGTCAATATGGAATCCGCCGCCTTTACCTTTGGCCGATAGGAGGAATCCGCCTCTCACGAGGCGGTGGAGGATTTTTGCGGTGAAATGGCGCGGGGCCTCGGTAGCGCGGGCTATTTCGTCTACTCCCGGTTTTCTTCCCTTGAGATTCTGTGCCTGGATATATACCATGCTTCTCAGTGCGTATTCTGTTTCCTTGTTGAACATACCATTCTTGATAAGGCTGCAAATATAATAAAATTAAAATAAATTATTAAATGACCTTTTTGTCATTTATTAAAAAAGTTATATTTTTGCCATGTCAATAATAACATTATACGGAATGAAACCAGAAGAACAACTTTTAGGAAATATAGTGGCGAAGGATTTCAGGGCGGCCTCTGTGCTGAGCAAGGCCGGACTGGATTTCTGCTGCGGTGGCAGCAAGACTCTCGATGCAGCATGCAGGGAAAAAGGAATCGCCACGGAAGGAATTATTGAAAAACTGGCTGACCTTGAGAACCAGCCTGTCATACCGGGTCAGAATTTCAACGAGTGGCAGCCCGATTTCCTGGCTGACTATATTGTAAACGTACACCATTCATATATAAGGAAAACCCTCCCCGACCTGCTGTTCTATACGGATAAGATAATGGCTGTCCACGGAGACAGGCATCCTGAATTGAAGGATGTGGCTGAATTATTCGGCAAACTCAGCCGGGAGCTTCTGCTTCACCTTGACAGGGAGGAAAAAATTCTTTTCCCAGCAATTAAGGAAGCCATGAAAACAAAATCACCTGAGGCTTTGAATACAATTGCCGGAGAATTGCCGGGGATGAACGATGAGCATGAATTTGTCGGTGGAACGATGGATAAAATAAATGAGATCACCGACGGATACAAGGTGCCTGCGGACGGCTGCAACACCTATGCAATTACTTACAAGCTTCTGAGCAAGTTTGAAGAAGATATCCATATTCATGTCCATCTTGAAAACAACATCCTGTTCCCGAAATCAGTAAACCTGTAATCAAATGAAAGCGACGACAAATCTCGAGAATGACCATGTCTATATTCTCAGGCTGTGCGATGTGATGGAGGAAATGGCGCAGTCGGGAATTGCCGATCCGGCCCATCTGGAAAGGGTTGTCTCCCTTATCCGCAATTTTGCAGACGGCCTTCATCATAAGAAGGAAGAAGACCTTCTGTTTCCTAAAATGGCTGAAAAGGGATTCTCCCCGGTGCAGGGGCCGGTGGCAGTGATGTTGCATGAACACGAGGAGGGAAGAAACTATGTCAGGGGAATTGCCGGCAATATTGAACCGTACAAATCGGGCGATAAGGCAGCTGCCGAAGCTGTTAAGTACAACCTGCTGGGCTATGCGGGATTGCTGAAAAACCATATTGCAAAGGAGAACAATATTCTCTTCCGCATGGCGGACAATGCACTTTCCGCCGAAGAGCAGGATGATCTTTCCGCTGAATTCAAAAAAGCAGAGGAGAGTATGTCACCCGGAGGTTCCTCTTCTCATTATATTGCACAAATAGA
Organism: Bacteroidota bacterium; assembly: GCA_021816545.1. GTDB lineage: Bacteria > Bacteroidota > Bacteroidia > Bacteroidales > VadinHA17 > SR-FBR-E99. Next base: position 2,519 of record JAKAXP010000203.1, on the reverse strand, counting down.
GGAGCTTGCAAAGATCTATGGAATAGGTTGATGCAAAACACATGTATTCCGGTTGCATAACCCGGGAAACCGGGTTTTCCCCGATTTGTTTCTCCGCTCCTGCCAGAATACGCGGATAAGCTTATTCAATAACCCAATACTAATCAGATGCTCATGAAAACAAGAAAACTCTGGATCGGTTTTTTGACCGTAGTGACCGTATCTTTTGCGGTTCTGCTCTTTTTCGGAAGGGAAATCTACCGGCAGGCGCCTCCCATACCTGACCGGGTGGTTACACCTGACGGCAACCTGCTCTTTACCGGGCAGGATATCAGGGACGGACAGAATGTATGGCAATCAATGGGTGGCCAGGAAATGGGAACCGTGTGGGGGCACGGAGCATACCAGGCTCCTGACTGGAGTGCCGACTGGCTGCACCGTGAAGCCGTATTTATCCTGAACCGCATGGCTAAGCATACTGACAGTGCGGACTTTGATCAGCTCAGCGAAGACAGGAAGGCATCATTGAAAGTCTTGCTGCAGAACGAGCTGCGACCCAACACCTATGATGCTGCAAGTGGTGTCCTGACAGTATCTGCACTGAGAGCAGAGGCCATAGCCCATAACAGCAGCTATTATGCCGGTCTTTTTACCGATGACCCCGCACGCGATGCTGAACGGGATGCGTACAGCGTACCTGAAAACTCACTTAAAGATCCGGAAAGGGTAAGGAAGCTGAACGCTTTTTTCTTCTGGATATCATGGGCCTGTGTAACACAACGCCCGGGCCAGGATATAACATATACAAACAACTGGCCCCCGGAGGAGCTTGTTGGCAACCAACCTACAGGAGCCTTGCTTCTCTGGACCGGATTCAGCGTAATAGTCCTGATTGCAGGTATTGGCCTGATGGCCTGGTATTATGCAAGGAGAAAAGATGAAAGCACCGCTATCATTCCTCCCGATTCCCCGCTGAAAAATGAAAAGATAACGCCTTCGCAAAAAGCAACGGTGAAGTATTTCTGGATTGTTTCGGCCTTGTTGCTGGTACAGGTGCTCATGGGTGTCATTACAGCACACTATACCGTTGAAGGACAGGCACTTTACGGAATTCCCCTGGCCAAATGGCTGCCATACCAGATCTCAAGAACATGGCATGTACAGATAGCCATCTTCTGGATAGCAACATCGTGGCTTGCAACCGGGCTTTACTATGCCCCTGCAATCTCGGGAGTGGAACCCAGATTTCAGAAGCTAGGGGTGAATTTCCTGTTCGGGGCTTTGCTGGTGATCGTGGTGGGTTCACTCGTCGGCCAGTGGCTTGGAGTGATGCAGAGGCTTGGCCTGGTTGAGAATTTCTGGTTCGGACACCAGGGGTATGAATATGTAGACCTTGGCCGGTTCTGGCAGCTGTTCCTGTTCGTCGGACTCATCATCTGGCTCCTGCTGATGGGAAGGGCCATATGGCCGGCACTGAAACAGAAGTCAGAGAACCGTAACCTGCTGGTCCTTTTCCTTATATCTACAGTAGCCATCGCAGCATTCTACGGAGCAGGGCTCATGTGGGGACGACAGACAAACCTTGCCGTGGCGGAATACTGGAGATGGTGGGTGGTTCACCTCTGGGTGGAAGGATTCTTTGAGGTATTTGCTGCAGTGGTAACGGCATTCCTGTTTGTGAGGCTCAGGTTACTCAGGGCAGAGACTGCCACCACGGCGGTTCTTTTCTCAACCATTGTCTTCCTCTCGGGTGGCATCCTTGGAACATTCCATCATCTTTACTTCACCGGTACACCGACGGCAGTGCTTGCCCTGGGCGCCACTTTCAGCGCACTTGAGGTGGTTCCCCTTGCCCTTATGGGATTCGAAGCATGGGAAAATCTGAAACTTAGCCAGAGCTCCGAATGGATAAAGGCTTACAAGTGGCCTATATACAGCTTCATTTCAGTTGCATTCTGGAACCTTGTCGGTGCCGGGATATTCGGATTCCTGATCAATCCTCCCATTGCGCTCTATTATATGCAGGGGCTTAACACCACCCCGGTTCACGGCCATACCGCCCTCTTCGGAGTTTACGGAATGCTGGGAATAGGACTCATGCTTTTCGTCCTGCGTGACATGAACAAGGAACCCGTATGGAAAGAAGGATTCATAAAATTTGCTTTCTGGAGCATTAACATCGGGCTTGCGGCAATGGTGCTAATCAGTATCCTTCCTGTCGGACTTGCACAGACAGTAGCAAGTGTCAGGGAAGGGTTGTGGTTTGCCCGTTCGGCCGAGTTCATGCAACAGCCTTATATCGTTACCCTTAAATGGTTAAGGATGATAGGTGACACCCTTTTCGGGCTGGGAACACTCTCACTCGCATGGTTTATATTCGGCCTGGCCGGCGGCTGGAGCCTTAAGAAATAATAGTACACCAAACTTAGCATTATTTATGTCCCGTCAGCCAACAGTGCTGGTTGGACATAATTTTTTAAAATCAGCCTGAAGGATACTTTGGTATGCAAGGATGTCAGGCATGAACAAACTCTCCCACT
>JAKAXP010000202.1 GCA_021816545.1 Bacteroidota bacterium | reverse complement strand
CGCAGGTGATGAGCAGAAGCGCTCAAGGAACTTCAGTGACTCATCTTTGCTGAGGCTGACATCCTGCGGGCCATTGATTCCAGGTACAGGTGCCGCCTTAATCTGCTTCAGCAAATGCGGTGCTGCTGTAAGTGTATCGGTCTGTGGCTCGGTCACCTTCTGCACAGCATGCACATCAGATGTCTGGCCTGACATTGCAAAGGTGCCGGCAAGGCAAAGAACAGCCAAAAGAATCTTAATGGTTCCCACTCTCATTTCACAATGTTTATACAATTCCGGATTGTACCCCAAACTTAAAAAAGTTATCTTTGCAAAAATAGCCGTTTCCCATGAATTCCCGTCACCACAGGGTTATAAACAGGAAGCTGATATTCCGCAATATCAAGAACAGGGACGCATTCTGAGCGCAAGGGTTGCATGGCCCGGGGGGAGAGAGAAGTCGCCAGTCGGCAGTACCAGTAGGCAGTATGCAATTTGAGACACCGACGAAGGAGATGGCTCAATCCCGCATCCGCCAGCTGGCGGATCGGGAAGGCAGTAGTGTTGACAACGCAGGCCACAGATCTTTCTGCATTGCAGAACGAAAGCATGTAATCAGGTTACTCCGGAGGGGGTCAGACATTTTAGCAGCAAAACATAATTATTATCGTTGCCTGCAGGGCATCAGGCATTTAAATCTTAAATCCCATGAACTTACCATATTGTGAACCGTACAAGATAAAGGCAATTGAGACAATCCGCCAGAGTACCCGCCAGGAGCGGGAAGAGTGGATGAGAAAGGCCTCATACAACATGTTCAACCTTCGGTCGGAACAGGTATTCATTGATCTTCTGACCGACTCCGGAACAGGCGCCATGAGTGACAAACAGTGGGGCGCCATCATGACCGGCGACGAAAGCTACGCCGGTGCTTCATCTTATTTCAGGCTGAAAGAGGCGATCCGTGACATCACCGGGTTTGAATACTTTCTCCCCACCCACCAGGGCAGGGCTGCTGAAAACGTCCTCTTCTCAGTGCTTGTCAAAGAGGGAGATGTAATTCCTGGCAATGCCCACTTTGACACCACCAAGGGACACATTGAATTCCGCAAGGCAACGGCTGTTGACTGCACCGTCTCCTGGGCAAGGGATATCACCAATAAGGACCCGTTCAAGGGCAACGCTGACCTGGGCCATCTTGAACAGGTGCTGAAGGAAACACCCCGCGAAAAACTCGGATGCATCGTGATGACAGTCACCAACAACACTGCAGGGGGGCAGCCGGTCAGCATGGCCAACCTGCGCGGCGTGAAGAAACTGGCTGACAGATACGGCGTTCTGCTTGTAATTGATTCAGCCCGCTTTGCAGAGAATGCCTGGTTCATCAAGACCCGTGAAGAGGGCTATGCAGACAAAGACATCAGGGATATCACCCGCGAAATGTTCTCATATGCCGACGCAATGACAATGAGCTCAAAGAAGGATGCCATAGTTAATATCGGAGGATTCATCGGCATGAAGGACCGCGAACTCTTCAGAAAGGCATCTACCTTCAATATAATGTTTGAGGGATATATCACCTACGGCGGCATGTCTGGACGCGACATGAACGCACTGGCACAGGGCCTGTATGAAGGGACGGAATCTGATTATCTCGGAGCACGCATCGGCCAGGTGACCCGCCTCGGGGAAAAGCTGCATGCTGCCGGAATACCCGTGCAGATGCCCATCGGCGGACATGCCATCTTCATTGATGCAGGTAAATTCTATCCGCAGATACCGGCATCTGAATTCCCCGCACAGAGGCTTGCTGTTGAGATTTATCTCGAGGGCGGCATAAGAGGCACTGAGATAGGAACCCTCATGGCTGACCGTGACCCCGTCACCCGCGAGAACAGGTACCCTGAACTGGAACTGGTCAGGCTGGCAATTCCGCGCAGGGTTTATACTGACAACCATATGGACTATGTTGCTGCAGCAGTTCAGAACGTCTGGGAGAGAAGGGAAACAGTTAAAAGGGGCCTTGCCATCAGGTGGGAAGCACCCATCATGAGGCATTTCACCGTGGAACTGGACCTGCTCGGGTGAGAGATATCACTGCTTTTACGTGGCAAAACAAGTCATCGCCGGGGGCTCCGCCGCCGGATCATTTCACCGCGATCGCGAATAAAAACATATCTTTATCCCTGTAATTACCGCAACACGATGATAAGATCGATGACCGGCTACGGCAAGGCCATGCTGGAGACTCCGCAGAGAAAGATCACCGTTGAGATTAAATCACTCAACAGCAAGCAGGCAGACATCAACACCAGGCTCCCCTGGATTTGCAAGGAGAAGGAACTTGATATCCGCAACATGGTTATGAGAAAACTCGAGAGAGGCAAAATCGACCTCTCGGTGAACTTTGACACCATGGACAGCGAACAGGTGCCGGTGATCAATAAAAACAACGTTAAGAGCTATTTCAGCCAGCTGAAAGAAATCAGCGGTGAGCTTGGAATCAGCGATGATACCGGTCTTCTGGGTATCGTGATGCGGTTGCCGGAGACCCTCCGCACCGAGAAGGCGGAGCTCTCTGATGAAGAGTGGAGCAGGATAGCCGGACTCACAGAAGAGGCACTGGCGATGACTGACCTGTACCGGCTTGAAGAGGGAAAGGCAATGGAAAAAGATCTCTCCAAATCGGTTGCTTCCATAATGGGCTATCTTGAAACGCTGGGCACGGTAGAGGGCGACCGCATTTCGCGAATGCGTGAAAAGCTTGATGCTTTGCTCAGGGAGGCTGTGGGTTCAGAAAATATAGACAAGAACAGGTTTGAGCAGGAACTGATCTTCTACCTCGAGAAACTTGACATCAATGAGGAAAAGGTACGGCTTAGAAAGCACTGTGATTATTTCATTGAAACGTTGCACGGGGAAGGCAACCACGGGAAGATGCTCAACTTCATCTCGCAGGAGATGGGGCGCGAGATAAATACAATCGGATCAAAGGCCAATGATGCTGCAATGCAGAAGCTGGTTGTGATGATGAAGGATGAGCTGGAGAAGATAAAGGAACTGACACTCAATATTCTTTAGCCGGATGCGCACCGCCGACAACAAAAAAGTACTTATTATTTCGGCTCCCTCAGGTGCCGGCAAATCAACCCTTGTAAACCATCTTCTGATGTCAGGATTCCCGCTGATGTTCTCTGTCTCAGCTACGAGCAGGAAGCCGCGCGGTAACGAGGTTGACGGCAGGGAATACTACTTCATAACCGCCGGCGATTTCCGCAAGAGGATCAAAAGAGACGAATTCATTGAGTGGCAGGAGGTTTACAGGGACCATTACTATGGTACGCTTCGAAGGGAGATTGACCGGATACGTGATGCAGGAAAAATACCACTGTTCGACGTTGACGTACAGGGAGGCATTAACCTGAAGAAGATCTTCGGCGATGATGCCCTGTCAGTATTCATCATGCCACCCTCTGTGGAAGAGCTGCGCAACAGGCTGGTTCGGAGGGGCACTGACACACCTGAACAGATAGCTATGAGGGTTGAGAAGGCTGCCTCGGAGATACTTCTGGCTGAAAAATTTGACACGGTTGTAATCAATGACAACCTGGAGAAAGCCTGTATTGCAATAGTGAATGTTGTGAGAGAATTTATGGACCGGTCATGACTGAAACAGGACTTTTCTTCGGATCATTCAACCCGGTGCATATTGGTCACATGGCAATTGCCAACTACATCACCGAATACTCCCCGCTCAAGGAGGTCTGGTTTGTGGTCAGTCCGCACAACCCGCTGAAGGTGAAGGAGTCACTTCTCAGTGAGCGCGACAGGTTTTATATGACACAGCTTGCAATAGGTGATGATCCCCGGTTCAGGGCATCGGACATTGAGTTCACCCTGCCGAGGCCCTCCTACACAGTTGACACCCTTGCACATCTTACAGAGAAATACCCGTCGCGCCGGTTCACGCTGATAATGGGTGAGGATAATCTCACAACCCTCCACAAGTGGAAAAATGCAGAAATGCTTGTCAGGCAGTATCCTATTGTGGTTTATCCCAGGCTGAACCCCGGAAGGAAGAGTAGTAAGCGGTTGCAGGAGATACTGGCCATGGCATCAGTCCGGGAGATTGACGCCCCGGTAATGGAGATTTCCGGTACCTTCATCCGGACTGCGATCAGGGAAGGAAAGGATGTCTCGTGGTTTGTGCCCGCTCCCGTCTGGAAATACATCCGGGAAATGCATTTCTATGAGTAAGTGTCTGAGAGTCTGAGAGTCTTGCGGTCTTGCGGTCTTGCGGTCAGGGTTTGGTACTGCGCGACAGCATGACAGCATGACAGCATGACAGAGCGAAGCGACAGACTTTCAGACCCTTAGACCTTCAGACTTTCAGACTTTATTGATAATCTCCATCCCCCAGAT
>JAKAXP010000201.1 GCA_021816545.1 Bacteroidota bacterium | reverse complement strand
GGAACTGTAAAGGTTTCTGGCAGCGGTGACCACCGGACATTTGACTTTGAATGCATAACTGCCACAGGCGAAAAAATCACCGGTCATTTCAGTGGCTGGATCCCGGCATATGACATGAGGGGGAGCCGGAAATAGAAAATCACAACAGAAAAATCATTTTCGCCACAGGCATATACCAGGAAGCTGTTCAGGAAACCGCCGCGAGGGTAAATGATTATGGTATTCGTGATTCCCTGGGGCAAGCACCAGGAAGTTGTTCAGGAATCCGCCGCGAGGGTAAAAGATTATGGTATTCGTGATTCCCTGGGGCAAGCACCAGGAAGCTGTTAAGGAAACCGCCGCGAGGGTAAATTATTATGGTATTCCTGATTCCCTGGGGCATATACCAGGAAGCAGTCCATGTAACTGCCGGAAAGACAAATAATTGCGTATTTTGTTATTTGCCTATAATTAATATTATGTTAAGTAGAAGATAAGACAGGCATCATCAAATATTTCCATTTTATCTGCCGGGAGAACAAAGCACCTCCCCCTCTCATCCGCCGTTAAGTCAAAAAAAGAAGGCACCTGTCCGGGTGCCTTCCTGTTATTTCATGATTTATCTTCTTACAGATTCTCAACTTTTGCCTTGTATGCCTCAAACTCAGGCATCATCTTCAGCTTAAGGTAGATCTCACGAAGGAACTCAAGTGTTGCAAGTGAAGACGGATTGGCCTTTTCTGCATCGAGGAAGAACGGAATCGCCTTCTTCATTTCATCAAATGCCTTGTTCTTTGCAATCTCATACTCCTTGTTGTCAGAGATCATGTTTGCTTCGTTAAGCATCTCATTTGCAATAGAAACGAAGCAGAGACCAATGTTGTAGTTGCTTTCAAACTGTGTCGGATTCTTGGTGAGCGATACCTTCAGGCTCTCAATGGCCTTCGGGTAATCTTCAAGCTTCATATAAAGGCTTCCCTCAACCAGGTAAAGGATGTAGTTCTCCGGATCCATCTCCATGGCCCTGTGAACAAATTCAAATGCCTTTGTTGAGTTGTTTGCATCAAGATAGAACTGAGTAGCCTGAAGGATAATGTCAAGCGTGTCTGGGAAAGCCTTGTAACCTTCCATCAGCACTGCCTCGGCATTGGCTGTGTCCTTCATCTTCATGTAGCTGTCGCTCATGAATATGTAAGGCTTGGTATCTTCGGTACCCGACTGTGTGCAGGTACGGAAATGGGCGATTGCCTCGGGATACATCTCCGCATTGTACGCGGCAAGTCCGGCGTTGAAGATCACGAGCGTGTCTACCATTCCTACATAAAGATCGCTTGCTGAAACCTTTACGTTCCTTTCAAATGACTCCATTGCTCCCTTGAAGTTCCTGTCATTGAACTTGGTGATGGCGTCATTCAAAAATGAGTTTCCAAGAAGTGCATAGGCATTGTCCCTGATAATGGTGTTCTTCAGTTTCGGATCAAGCTGAACAGCCTTTTCGAAGTTGTTGTAAGCTTCCATAAGGATATCAGGATAAAGTCCGGTGAACTTCGGGTCACCTGAATCAAATGCAGCCTGGCAGAGCTTTCCCTTTACATAATATGTCTTGGCAAGCCCCATTGACTTCGGGTTTACGATTGCTTCCTCTATGGCTGCCTTTGCCTTGTCGAAAGCACCTTCCCTGATAAAAGTTTCTGCAGCGGTAATTTTTCCCTTCTGCGCCATGGCAGCAGCAGAGATGATTACAGCCAGGAGTAACAATGTGATCTTCTTCATGTCTGGATAATTTGCTTTTAAATGTTGGTCCAAAATTAAAACTTTAGAATATATTCTTCAAATTATTTGCCAAATTACTCAGCACTCTCCGATGCCTGGTCCGGAGTGCCGTTTTCAATATCGTTATCTTCCTCATTCACTTCTACATAGGCTACTGAAGCAATCGAGTCATTTTCCCTGATATTTATCAGTCTTACACCCTGCGTGGCCCTTCCCATGACTCTCAGGTCACTCACGGGAATCCTCAGGACAATACCCGCCTGCGTGATGATCATCAGGTCATACTGATCGCTGACATCCTTGAGTGCTATCAGTTTTCCCGTCTTGTCAGTGATACTGATCGTCTTCACTCCTTTTCCGCCGCGGTTGGTGATCCGGTAATCGCCAATGGCAGACCTCTTCCCGTAACCGTTTTCAGAAACCACCAGTACGTCTGATGATTCGTTCTCGACAGTTATCATGCCGATTACAACATCGTCGGCACCGGAGAGCGTAATGCCACGGACTCCTGAAGCAGTGCGGCCCATAGGCCTTACCGTACCCTCATTGAACCTTACGGCGCGCCCTGACCTGACAGCCAGCATTATCTCATGCTTGCCGTTTGTCATCCTGGCCTCGAGAAGCTCATCCCCGTCCCTGACGGTAATGGCATTGACACCGTTCGCCCTGGGCCGTGAGTAAGCCTCCAGTGAGGTCTTCTTGATGATCCCCTTGCGGGTGCAAAGAACAATAAAGTTGTTGTTTATATAGTCCTCATCATCAAGCGTTTTGACGTTTATGAAAGCCCTTACGCTGTCGTCCGGTTCTATGTTTATCAGGTTCTGCAGGGCTCTCCCCTTGCTGGTACGGGTACCCTCGGGCAGATCATAGACCTTCTGCCAGTAACACTTTCCGTTACGGGTGAAGAAGAGCATGGTGTTGTGCATTGTGGCAACATACATGTGCTCAATGAAATCCTCATCACGGGTGGTGCTTCCCCTCTTTCCGGTCCCTCCCCTGTTCTGGCGGCGGAATTCTGTGAGCGGAGTACGCTTGATATAGCCCATGTTTGAAATGGTGATCACCATCTCGTCATCTGCGTAGAAATCCTCGGGATTGAATTCGCCAGCGGCGGGAATTATTTCCGTTCGGCGCCTGTCGCCAAATTTTTCCTTTATTTCGATGAGCTCATCCTTAATGATCTGCATCTGCAGCTTCTCGTCGGAAAGGACCTGGTTAAGGTATTCGATCAGCTTCTTAACTTCCTCATATTCAGCGTGCAGTTTGTCCTGCTCGAGACCGGTCAGCTGCCTTAGTCTCATTTCCACGATGGCCCTTGCCTGTATCTCGGTAAGACTGAACCTTTCCATCAGGCGCTCACGCGCGATGTCAGCATTCTGCGAAGACCTGATTATGGCGATGACCTCGTCAATATTATCACTTGCAATGATCAAACCCTCAAGGATATGAGCCCTCTTCTCTGCCTGATCAAGATCATATTTAGCACGACGGATTATCACATCATGCCTGTGTCTTACGAAGCTGTCAATGATATCCTTGAGCGAAAGGGTCTTAGGTCTCCCCTTTACAAGTGCTATGTTATTGACATTGAATGATGTCTGAAGCTGCGAATGCTTGTACAGATGGTTCAGGACCACATTTGCGGGCATCTCCTTCTTGAGGATGATTACCACGCGCATACCGTTGCGGTCTGATTCATCATTTATATATGAGATCCCTTCAAGCTTCTTTTCGTTGATCAGATCAGCTATTCGCTTGATCATCTCAGCCTTGTTCACCATGTACGGAATCTCGGTGACAACAATGCACTCCCTTCCCGAGTGGGTCAGCTCAACCTCGGTCCTGGCACGGACTACAATACGTCCCCTGCCTGTCTCAAAAGCCTCCCTTATACCCTGTTCACCATATATTATACCTCCGGTTGGAAAGTCGGGGCCCTTGATATGGTGCATCAATTCTTCAACGGTGATCTCCTGGTTGTCGATATAGGCAATAATTGCGTCAACCGATTCCGAGAGGTTGTGAGGTGGCATGTTTGTAGCCATCCCGACAGCGATACCGGAAGCTCCGTTAACAAGCAGGTTGGGTATTCTTGTCGGCAGGACTGTTGGCTCCTGAAGAGTGTCATCAAAATTAGGCTGGAAATCAACAGTTTCCTTTTCGATATCAGAAAGGGTCTCCTCTGCAATCCTCTTGAGTCTTGCCTCGGTGTATCGCATTGCGGCAGGGCTGTCACCGTCAATCGATCCGAAGTTGCCCTGACCGTCAACCAGCGGGTAGCGAAGTGACCATTCCTGCGCCATCCTTACCATGGCATCATAAACCGATGAATCACCGTGCGGGTGATATTTACCCAGCACCTCTCCCACTATCCTGGCAGATTTCTTGTATGCCCTGTTTGAAAGAACTCCCAGCTCTGACATACCGAAGAGAACCCTCCTGTGAACCGGCTTCAGACCGTCTCTCACATCGGGTAATGCCCTTGACACAATGACCGACATCGAATAATCGATGTAGGCCGACTTCATCTCCTCCTCGATATTTACTTTGATTATTTTCGCTTGATCTGACATATCAGATTGAAATTTAATATATTAGGTTAATATTTGCAATGGCGGAAATTAATCCCCGAAAATAATCAAAATGACTTATTTAGA
>JAKAXP010000200.1 GCA_021816545.1 Bacteroidota bacterium | reverse complement strand
GGAGACCCTGAAGTACCGCTTCAGGATAGCCTGGGCAGACAGCTGGGACATGATGAGGCAATTACTTTATGATGAAGGATTGTTTGACATAAGGGTGGTTCCCGGTATGACAGTTCCGGCTGACCTTAAGGCACAGTTCTCGCTGCACACCAAGAACGTGATTGACTCTGTTGTTGCGGAGTTCCCGGCGCAGACGGAGATAACCTATCTCGGAGAAAAGCTGCCGGGGCACCATGTTTATGAAGTAGCTTTCCGGAAGCTAGGTGAAAACATGCTGACCGTGCATTACGGGAAGGGGCAGAAGACATATCTTGAGTTTTTTGCCACCGAGCCGGTTGAGACACTTGTAAAAAAGAGGAGCTCATTCATTGTCAACAGCACCCAGCACCGTGATACTACCAAATGGTACAACGGCCTGTTCTCTGCCTATGACATGAAAAACGGCATCCTCCGCGGGCCTGACGACACTGACGGTTTCGACGGCTGGTGGGGTTATGTCCTGGCATGCGACGACCCGGGTCTTTGCAAAGCCCCGTATGTCGCTGCCAAGAACGTCTATTTCCCTGATCAGAAGGAGATTGACGCAGTTGAATATTACCTGAAGTATTTCGTGTGGAACGGTCTGCAAAGGACTGACAAGGATGATCCGTATCCCTACGGTATTTACGGTGTTCCCAACTGGAAGGTGGCCCGTGACCCGGTTGAAAGGGCTAAGATCAGCACCACCAACCTCGACAAGATGAAGATATGGAGGTCATATGACTATCCCCATATCACAATGCTTTATTATCACATGTACCAGATTGCCAAAATGTACCCTGACAAGGTTCATTACCTTGATGCTGCCGGTTACCTGGAACGTGCTTATCAGACTGCAAGGGCTTATTTCACCTATCCCTATGAGATTCTTCCCTGGTATGAAACCTACAAATGGGGCTGCTACAATGAGCTTGTAATTGAGAACCTGATGGCTGACCTTGAAAGGGAGGGACGTCAGAGTGACGCTGACTGGCTGCGGGCCGAGTATGAGAAGAAGGTTAAGTATTTCGTTTATGACGATAAGTATCCCTTCAGGTCAGAGTATGCAATTGACCGTACCGCCTTCGAGTCGTCATATGCATTCGCGAAGTACGGAACACTCAATGAGATGAAGCCTGACAGCAACCTGTGGTTTGACAAGAGCAGGGAGGTGTGGTATTCACATCCCTCGGTAAGCAGGGCTGATGCAAGGGAATTCATGGAGAGGCAGAATGTAGCGGGGCTGGCTGTCCGCGGCTGGCTTGAGGCAAAGTATTTCCTGCTGGGAAGTGATTTCACATACAGTTCTGACAACCACTGCCTGAGTTATATGGCAAGGATGGGCGGATGGTCAATACTTGATTACGCCATCAGGTTTGCAGAAAAACCGTATGACTGGCTTCAGCTCGGATATGCCTCATATCTTGCTCCCTACGCACTTATGAACACCGGTACCCCTGAATCAGGGTACGGGTACTGGTTCCCGGGTGCTGAGAAAGACGGTGCTATGGGATGGGCGTTCATGGAGTTAAAAAGAGGCAATGCCTGGATAAGGAAGGAGATTGACCGTGGGGCATGGTTCTATGACGGTGAGGCCGACCTTGGCAACGGTGCCATCTTCAGGACTGCCCAGACAGTTCTGACTGATGACCCGCTCTTCGGATGGTTTGCCTACGGCGGGACCATCAGAAGCGACAAAAAGAGTTTTGCGGTTGAACCGCGAGACGGTGTGAGGGCCAGGTTCTCTGCTGTCACTTCAGGCCCGAGGTTTACCCTTGAGATGGAGCGTGACGGCTTCGCCAAAGGGAGGGAGATAACTGTTGACAGGAAAATGAGGAAAGTCAGCTTCGTCCTGGAGAACAGGTCAGGTGATGCTCACAAGTCTTTACTGATGGTCACTGCAAACGGAAGGGCAAGGGTGAAGGTTGACGGCAAAAAGGTAAGACAGTCGGAAGACAGGAACGGCACGAAGGTTTTTGTGTTGCCTGTCTCAGCCGAAAGTCATGAGGTGAAGGTCACCCTGAAGCACAGGAAGGGTACCGGCGTAGCGGGTTACAGTGCATAAATGGTTTATTGCCGGCGGCCGGGTGTTGCGCCCGGCCGCATCACGGCAGGATCCGGAATAATATCAGAAATGATTGCCGGCGCGTACCGGCACGAAACAAGGTTAATGAATGATTGCTGCCGGCTCCGTCGGGCCGGGGGGGAATAAAAGAGGTTATAATGAAAATTGTGAAGTTGAAGGAAGGAAGAGGACTGAAGAGCAGGATTCTCACGGTTTTGTTGATTGTTCTCCCGGTGATAGGGGCGGCAGCACTCGCTTCATGCAGTGAAAAACCTGATGCTGAAGCGAATCTTGTCATCTCACCAGGGGAGGTTTCTGCAGCAGCTGCAGGCGGGGAGTTGACTGTTCAGATAACATCCGATCAGAAGTGGAGCATAACTTCGATAGACCAGCAGTGGATTGATGCTTCAATACTGGCAGGGGTCCCCGGGGTGGCGGTAAATGTAAAATTCAGTTATGAGCCGAACCCGACATCAGCGGTGCGTACAGCCCATGTTTCGGTAGTTTCAGGTGCAACGAAAGGAAGCATCACCGTTACTCAGGAGGCAGGTTTCGACCCCTCAAAGGTTGATGTCAGCAAGATCTATGTTCCGCAGGAGATGAGGACCATGGATCTTTTCAAGAGCTCCAGCACCTGGTATTATGGCAGGAGCAAACAGTCAGAACACTTCATTGTCTTCTGGGGAAAGGGTTATGATGAGCAAGGCTTCATAACCCCTTCAACACATCCCAACCCGGTGTACAGGGTTGACATTGATGACCTGCTTGCAAAGGCAGAGCAATTCTGGAGCATGAACGTCGGCACGCTGAAGTTTCTGACCCCGGGCAGCTCGAAGACTGACAATTACAAGATGATGATATTCCTGCTCTACCAGACTGACTGGCTGGCCACGGGAGCAGGCTATGACAACACAATAGGTGCACTCTGGGTCAGCCCTTCCACCTGCCATCCGGTAGGATCGACAATTGCCCACGAGATAGGACACAGTTTCCAGTACCAGGTCTACTGTGACAACGGGGGCAACTCAGGCTGGAGATATGGTTTCGGAGGGAACGGAGGAAACGGTTTCTGGGAACAGACCGCCCAGTGGCAGGCATACCAGAGTTATCCTGCCGAGGCATTCAGTTCTTACAACTTCAATGTTTACATCGAGAACTGTCACCGTTCAACATTCCATGAATGGCAGCGGTATGCCAGTTATTTCATCCATTATTACTGGGCTGACAAGCATGGCATCGACTTCATTGGCCGGCTCTGGAAGGAGTCAGGTGCCAACGGTCAGGAGGATCCGGCTCAGGCATATATGAGGATTACAGGTATAACCCTTGAACAGTACAATGACGAGCAGTTTGATTATGCGCGCAGGATGGTCACATGGGATATCAATGCATTGCGTTCTGCCGGCAGCAGCCGCATCGGAGCGCACGGATGCAGCCTGAACCTGGCAGCTGACGGGTACAGGCAGATAGCACCGGAAGACTGCATTGAAAACCACGGTTATAACGTGATAAAGCTCAATGTACCCCCAGCAGGAACAGTTATCACAGCATCGTTCGAAGGAATTGCCGGTGCCCCGGGATACCGGTCTATTAATGCGACTGCTGCCGGATGGAGGTATGGCTATGTGGCATTGCAGAATGACGGAACACGGGTATACAGTGAGATGTTTTCTGCTTCACCGGGAACCGCTTCATTCACCTGCCCGGCAAACTGCAGTAACCTGTGGTTCGTTGTCAGCGGAGCACCAAAAACATACTGGCAGCACCCCTGGGATGAGAATGAGGCGAATGATGAGCAATGGCCCTACAAGGTTAAGTTTTCAGGCACCGGCATCAAGGGTTACAATTGACCCGGTTACCTTCTTAATTGCCCGTTGCTGACGGACTTATCCGGATATTGTTTTAATTTTATGCCTCACATACCTGGAAGCAATGAAAATTGGAAAAACACTTTTATCGGCCCTGGCTGCAGTACTGCTGACTCCTGCAGCATCTGCACAGAAGGGAGTTGAGCCAGCTAAGGCAAACCTGATCATTGAGACAGACCTGGGGAAGGCTACGATAAGCCGTCATATATACGGTCATTTCTCGGAACATCTTGGACGGTGTATATACGGCGGTTACTGGGTAGGGGAGGGAAGTACCATCCCCAATACACGCGGCATCAGGAACGACATTGTGGAGGCGCTTAAAAGGACACAGATACCCAACCTGCGCTGGCCGGGCGGATGCTTTGCCGATGAGTACCACTGGATGGACGGCATCGGGCCGCGTGACAAAAGGCCCAAAATGATCAACACACACTGGGGAGGTGTGACCGACAACAACAGCTTC
>JAKAXP010000199.1 GCA_021816545.1 Bacteroidota bacterium | reverse complement strand
GGTAATGAACAGTTTGAGATAAAGCGATCAAAGATCCGCGGCCAGCTCTCTGAAGGGATGATCTGCGCCGAGGATGAGCTTGGCATAGGAACAGACCATGAGGGAATCATTGTCCTCGACAGCAAGGCCAGGATAGGAATGCCGGCAGCAGAATACTTCGGGGTGACAACAGATACCGTTTTTGAGATAGGGCTTACGCCGAACCGGATAGACTGCAGCTCAAATTTCGGTGTGGCACGCGATCTTGCTGCTTATTTCAACCTGCAGCATCCCGTCAGGGCGAAGCTGCCGGAGATAACAGGCTTCAGGAAGGAAAGCGACAAAGGCGCCATAGGAGTTACCGTAGAAGCACCGGAAGCCTGCATACGCTATTCAGGACTCACGGTCCGGGGGATTAAGGTTGGCCCCTCACCTGTGTGGCTCCAGACAAGGCTGAAGGCCATAGGTCTCAATCCCATCAACAATGTGGTTGACATAACCAACTTCGTACTTCACGAGACAGGCCAGCCGCTTCATGCATTTGATGCTGCGGCAATAACAGGAGACACAGTCCGCGTGAGGCACCTGCCCGAAAAAACAAAATTCACAACTCTTGACGGCGTTGAGCGCTCACTCTCTTCAACAGACCTGATGATCTGCAACCGTGATGAGGGGATGTGCATCGCAGGGGTCTTCGGCGGCCTGAAGTCGGGAGTCACTGAAGCCACCACCGACCTCTTCCTTGAGAGCGCCACCTTCAGCCCTGTGTCTGTACGGCGGACCTCCCGCAGACATGACCTGAGGACAGATGCCTCATACAGGTTTGAGAGGGGAACTGATCCCGAGATGACACTTTATGCCCTGAAGAGGGCCGCAATGCTGGTTAAGGAACTCGCAGGCGGAGAGATAACCGGTGACATCGTTGACATCTACCCTTCGCCGGTGAGAAAAGCCGTTGTCAGATATTCTCTTGACCGGATGAACAGGCTTATTGGCAAGGAGATACCTGTTGAGACTGTCAAGACAATCCTTTACAGCCTTGACATCCATATAACCGCTGAAGAACCTGACATTCTGACCCTTGAGATACCCGCTTACCGTGTTGACGTGACCCGCGAGGCCGATGTCACCGAGGAGGTGCTCAGGATCTACGGTTATGACAATATAGGCACAAGCAGCGAGATGCATTCGATGCTTTCGCATACAGAAAAGCCTGACCGCGAGAAGGTGGCTTCAAATATGGCTGAAATGCTCTCGGCGAACGGATTTGCAGAGATCATGTGCAACTCGCTCACACCTGCAGCATGGTATGAGACTACCGGTGACTTTGATGTGCCGGCAATGGTCAGGCTGGCCAACCCTCTCAGCAGCGATCTTAATGTGATGCGCATTTCGCTTCTGCCGGGGATGCTGAACACAATTTCCTGGAACATAAACCGGCAGAACAGCAACCTGAGGCTCTTTGAGCTTGGCAATACCTACTGCAGAAAAGAAGGGCGGGGTACTCTTGAAATCACTGACAACTTCAGCGAGAGGCTGGTACTTGCCCTTGCCATCACCGGCAACATGAACGAGAAGAGGTGGAACGCTGCTGAAACAGCCTCCGGCTTTTTCCACATGAAGGGATATATTGAGATGGTTCTCTCCCGCTTCGGAATTGACAGGCGGGATATTATTGCAGCTGATGAGACCGCCGGATGGTTTGCCGAAGGGATGAAATACACTGCCAGCAGCATGGACGTTGCCTCGTTCGGAAAAGTGGCGCGCAAATACCTGTCAATGTTTGACATCAGGCAGGATGTCTTCTACGGGGAGATCAACTGGGAGAACATCATCAGGCTTATAAAGAACCGGACTATCAGGTACAGTGAGCTTCCGAAGTACCCGTGGGTACGTCGCGACCTTGCACTTCTGCTTGACAAATCAGTAAGATTCAGCCAGATACGTGACCTTGCCTTTAAAACTGAAAGAAATATCCTGCAGGAGGTTGACCTCTTTGACCTGTATGAGAGTGAAGCCCTGGGTAAGGACAGGAAGTCATATGCGGTGAGCTTCATCCTCCATGATGAGAGGCAGACTCTTACTGAAAAGAACATTGAGAAGACAATGGGCGCCCTTATCAGGGCTTTTGAGCGGGAGTTCGGAGCAACACTGAGATGAAGAAGCTGCTTGGCAGGACACAGCACTATTTCTCACTCGTAAAGTTCAGTCATACTGTCTTTGCGATGCCTTTCGCACTTGCAGGTTATTTCATTGGGGCTACGGAGCCGGGTTACGGCTTCTCCCTGAAAACCTTCCTGCTTGTACTGGCTTGCATGGTCTTCGCGCGCAGCGCGGCAATGGCATTCAACAGGTGGGCAGATATGAGGTTTGACTCACTCAATCCCCGCACGGCTGTGCGCGAAATCCCCTCAGGAAAGATAAGCCCCCGCCAGGCGATGGTGTTTGTTGTGGCAAGCTCCCTCCTGTTCATTGTCTCGGCAGGCTTGCTCAACAGGCTGACGCTCGTACTCTCACCTGTTGCCCTGGCGGTCATCCTTGGCTACAGCTACACGAAGCGGTTCACCCCGCTGTGTCATCTTGTTCTGGGACTGGGACTGAGCCTGGCACCCATCGGGGCATACATTGCGGTCACAGGACACTTTGCAGTACTTCCGCTGATATATTCATTCATTGTCCTTACCTGGGTCAGCGGGTTTGATATAATCTATTCCCTGCAGGATGACCAGTTTGACCGTGAAACCGGACTCTACTCCATACCTGCCGTGATGTCACGCGGCAAGGCGCTGATGGTTTCCACAGCCCTTCATATTGTAACAGTGACACTCGTCGTCATGGCTGGCTTTACAGGCGGAAGCGGAATTATTTACTGGGCCGGGGCAGCAATCTTCATTATTATGCTTGTTTACCAGCATCTGATTGTCAAACCTGACGACCTGAGCAGGGTTGACCTGGCTTTCGGCACCACAAACGGAATTGCCGGGGTGATCTTCGGGCTGGCGGTGGTGCTTGACCTTCTGCTTCTTTAAAACTTAAATACAAAACTTACCCCGAGCAACTCCTTGAACTGCACCATGGGTGCCTTCTTCTGCTTGCCGTCAGTGCCAAGCACGGGCTCACCCTTGTCAAAAACAGGCAGAAGCGTGTTGTCATCATAAATAAGGTGGGTGTTAACCCTAAGGTCAGTGAACCAGTTGAGCGGCATCGTTGCAATCATCTCCCAGTCAACATCCACATTCTGAGGCTTGGAAAGGAAGTTACTGAAGAGCTGGATCCTGTTTGACATGTTGATCTTCTCAAACAGTACAAGCTTGCTGTTTATTGTCAGATATGCACCGAGCTCATTCTTGGAACGTTTATCGGCAGCTATACCATACTTGGTCTGGTTGATGTTTGCCGTATCAGTAACAAATGTCCCCTTGTAGGAAAGTGGCGAAAAACTTATCGATGTATTCTTGTCAGGCTTGTATTCAAGACCGTAACCCAGGATGAAGGTGGCTGGGTTGAAGAATTTCGAAACCATTATTGAGGTGGTGTCGTTCGGGTATGTGTATCCTGGCAGGAACTGCGACTTGAACTGGAAAATCCCCGACAGGTCGAATTTACCAAATGCCTTATGGTTGATCTTGGAGTTGATTTCGAATATATCAAGGTTTTTCCTGATACCGCCGTAGTTGCCGGAAGCCTGGAGGCCGAGTGCAAAACGGGCAGAGGTTGCCGAGTTGACCTTCGTCACCTTGTTGTTGTAGTTGATCGAAGATGTGACGTCCAGCACGGACGAAATATTGCTTTCTCCCCCTTTTGCCCAGTTTGAGATCACACCCTGCGAGAGCAGGTACGAGAGGTCTGTCTTGAACTTCCACAGGTCAGGCTTTATCTTGCTGAGTGCAACCCTTCTCAACTCCTCTTCCCGTGCGGTGGTTACATTGACACGGGTATCAACATACCTGTCATGCCATACCTGTTTCCTGAACAATACCCCTTCCTCCGCCTTGAGTGTGATCGTATTGCGAAGAGGATTGCCTATCCATACGGTCACTGAATCACCTTCGCCGTCAGGCAGCCAGAACCGCACCAGGTTGTCAGACATGCCATTAAGCCACATTTCAGAGCTGCGGCCAGTCTCGCCGGTGATGCGCACGAGCGAAGAATCACGCTTTACCAGGTAACCGACGAGTGAATTTACAGCTGCTTCGAGTGAGTCACTCACATACGGATTCCTAAGGTACCTGAACGGGAAGTCAGTCCTGGCGAGTGACACCTCCGGGAGAGTGTCGGTGATGACGAGGACGATTGTGTCATTGGTCTGATGAGGAAGCCTAGCCGGGATAAAATCCTTCATCAGGATATATACTGAGTCATTCAGCTTAAGTGTATCATTTTTCATGATAGGTCTGGCATCAGCCGAAAGCCTGACCTTTTCAAGCCTGCGACCGGTGCTTATGAAC
>JAKAXP010000198.1 GCA_021816545.1 Bacteroidota bacterium | reverse complement strand
TCCGATCTCCGGATTACTGGGAGGACGCAGGCTACAACATGTTTATTGCCGATGACCGCAGCCAGGGTTACTACACTGCAACTGTCACAGACAGCCTGGGTTGCGTAAGCTCGGCATGGCTCAACCTGATTGAACCAAACACCGAGGTGTCGCTTTATTTTGACCAGTATATAACCTGCCCGGGGGCAGAGGATGCGAGGATGGCAATTGCTCTCACTGAGGGCCATGCTCCCCCATATTATTATCATCTGATCTGGAACTTCACCGATACCCTCTACCAGGGATGGATGCCGCCGGAGGATACCTTCTTCTACCTTAACAACCTGAAGCCAGGAGAGTATCTGCTGGCCATAGAAGACGGTAACGGATGCAAGGAAGAGCTCATCAGAACTCTTTATGATGCACCGGCCACTCAGGTAAGGTTTGATAAGTCAGTATATGTAGACAACAATATATCATGCGAGGGCTACAGTGACGGAACCATAAGGGTTAGCGAGATCTACAGCTACTATATGGATGGCACTGACACGGTCTTTGTTGAAACCAGGGCCCCATATACATACGAATGGACCGCCTCTGACGGCGGATTGATAACGGGCAGTTCAACAGACAGTCTCCTGGTTAATATACCGGCAGGAACATATTCTCTCACCGTCAGAGACAACCGTGGCTGTGAGTTCTTCTTCACCGATACAATGACTGAGCCTGACGGAATAGACCTGATCAGCGAAGACGTTTCACTGAGCGCTGATGGGAATTATGAAATATCCTGTTACGGAGGGAATGACGGCTTCATTAACCTGCAATTTGACGGCGGCACCGGGGCTTATGCCTATTCATGGACTGGACCAGACGGATTCACCGCTAATACCGCCTCACTCACTGGGATACGCGAAGGAACCTATAACCTGACTGTCACCGATGCCAGCATGTGCCACAGGAACTATACATATACACTGGACCAGCCCGATTCATTGAGTATATCAGTGACTACATCGCATACCCCTGACGGGAACTTCAGCATCGGCTGCAATGGCGATGACGGAGCAATTGATATCACCGTTACCGGGGGAAGCGGACCGGGAACATATACCTACAGCTGGACCCGGACTGAAGATCCGGCATGGAACAGCAACGAGGAAGACCTTACTGTTAAGGCCGGCCACTATACCCTTCTTGTTACAGATGTGAACGGGTGTACTAATACCAGATCTCTTGTGATGACAGAACCCGCCCCGCTCAGCACTACTCTCGTAATAAGTGACATAACATGTCTCAATGCCCCGGCATACAACGATGGTGCTATTGATCTGACCGTCAGCGGAGGAAGGGCTCCCTACGCATATTCATGGACAGGTCCCTCAGGGTTTGTATCATCCAATGATGACATTTCCTCACTGTCAGAAGGTACATACACCGTAACCGTAACAGATGCCTATGGCTGCCAGATCAGCACAGACACACTTCTCAGCCTGCCGGAATCCATCACCCTTGAAACAAGAATGTCAGATTACAACGGATTCAGTATCAGCTGCCTGGGGAGGAGTGACGGATGGATCAAAGTCATTCCTGAAACAGGAACTGCCCCATACACTTATTCATGGAGCGGTCCGGCCGGATTCACTGCTGCAACTGATTCAATCTTCTCGCTGAGAGAGGGCACCTACAGGGTGACAGTCACTGACATACACCTTTGTTCAGTAACGCAGGATATCCCGCTTGTTTCACCAGGCCAGCTTAGCATGACGCTGAACCTGGGCTTTAGCAACGGAGGCAGCTACAACATAAACTGCAAGGGATCCCCAACCGGAAAAGTCGGCATAACCGCGGTCAACGCTGCAGGAACGCCGGCTTACCTCTGGTCAGATGGTCTGGCCGGGGCGGTAAGGGAAAACCTGCAGGCAGGATTCCATGAAGTGATAATGACAGATGCCAACGGATGTGTAGCAGACACATCGCTCACACTGACAGAGCCTGATTCGCTGGAGATCAATTTCAGCCTGATTTCTCCATACTGTCCCGAGAGCAATGACGGCAGCATTTTCGCCGGAGTTACGGGTGGTGAAGGAGCTTATTCCTTTACATGGAGCGACGGCCAGACCACACAGGAGGCAATAGGGCTTGTCCAGGGACTCTACACCGTTGAGGTAAGAGACTTCAACGGATGCACTCTTGCAGACTCACTTTTGCTCACATCACTGAATGAGATATGTGTTGGTATTCCGAATGCATTCTCGCCTGACGGCGACGGAATTAATGAGTTCTGGAACATCGCCAGGATAGCCCTGTATACGGAAGCGGAGGTCATTATTCTCAACAGGTGGGGTGAAGTTGTATGGAAATCTGAAAAAGGTTATCCGGAACCATGGGACGGTCGAGCCTCGAACGGTAAGGTACTCCCGATGGACTCATACCATTACGCGATAGACCTGCATAACGGTGAGAAACCGATTGTCGGACATGTGACCATTATAAGGTAATTTATGAACAGAAGCGAAGGGGCATGTAAGGTGAGAAAGTTATTGTATATACTGGCTGCAATGCTTGTAACAGCAGGTGCTGATGGACAGCAGCTGCCGATATACAGCCAGTACATCTTCAATAAGTATCTTATTAACCCGGCAGTAGCTGGAAGCGACGGCTATACCAGCATTAACCTCACCACAAGACAGCAATGGACAGGCTACCAGGGTGCACCCCAGACCTACTCCCTCAGTTTTAACGGAAGGCTTCTGAAGCAGAAGTACCTTATCCGGCAGAATGTTTTTGATAAAAAAATATTCAGACCTCAGACCGAAGGGAAAGTGGGTCTTGGAGCTACAATCTATTCGGATATTAACGGACTAGTACGGAGGACAGGCTTCTCCACATCTTATGCCTATCACCTGTGGCTTCAGGGCGGAACACAGCTTTCATTCGGCCTCGCCTTTACAGGATATCACTACAAGATAGACCAACGGCAGATACAGTTTGAGGATCCAGACGAACCGTGGCTTAACACTGACTTCAGGAAGGGCATTTTCGTTCCCGATTTCAATTTCGGTGTATATCTTCTCAACAGAAAATTCGCTGTTGGCTTCTCGGCGCAGGAACTGATGGAGGGATTCATCAAGGCTGGAAGCCAGGCATACAGGGACCTGGAGATACACAGGACATATTATCTCTTCGGAAACTACGATTTTGAGCCTGACAACAAGACGCTGATCCAGCCGTCGCTGCTTGTAAAGATGTCTGAGCAGCTGAGACCACAGGCTGACATTGGGCTCACTTATTCATATGACAACAAAATATGGATCGGCGGCACATTCAGAACCGGAAGTGCCATAATTGCCAACGTTGGAGTAAGGAGAGACCGTCTTTTCTTCGGTTACTCTTTTGACTTTACGCTGAATTCAATCCAGATGTCGACTTACGGGTCTCATGAGTTCATTGTGGCAGTGAGATTCGGCGATACGCCGAGGAAATACCGGTGGCTCGACAGGTACTAGCTGGCTGTTATCCGGGAGACATAGCCGGACACTACAGCCTGGTTATTCAGATTTCGGTGGATGGGATTACCTTTTTACCAGCACATAGACCAGGGAACTCGATTTCTCCTTTCTGAAGCCGCTGCGAACAGCCAGGAAGGCACCCGTAATCAGGCCATTTATAAGGGCCAGCGGTTTCCCCTGGTTCCTGTAGCTTAGAATCGAGATATAAAACAGGTCGAGAGGCAGTGAGACAATCCTTTCGCATACAAATCCATTCAGCTCCGCAAAAAGTCGCAAAGATTCCGGGGTGAAATGCCACAGGTGCCTTGGAACGTCCAGTGCTGCCCACCTGTTTCCGAACCACCGGGCATCAGTTGAAGAAAAATTCGGCAATGCGACAATGCATCTTCCATCCCCCTTTAAAACCCTGGAGATCTCTGCGAACCATTCATCCGGGCTGTACAGATGTTCAAGCACATGCCATAATGTAATGCAGTCGGCTGATGCTGTAGGCAGATCTTTTACGTTAGCCGGCGATATAGCCTTAAGACCGAACCTGTCAGCATAGTATTTCCTTGCAGCCTCGCTGATCTCCACTCCTGTTGCATGCCAGCCCCTTTTCTGCATATATGCCGGGAAATAGCCTGTCCCGCTCCCGATGTCAACAATTACACCTGTGTTCCTGCCTGTTGCCTGAGTCACAAGTCTCTTCTTGCGGCCAAGCATAAAGCTTCTTGCCAGGTGATACAGGTAGTCTGATGCACTTTGCCTCCTGTCAGTGTGTGATATGTAATCCTCCGAGACATAGTATGCGCCTGCCTCACTTTCAGAGGGAGGGTCAACCGTCCATCCCATTCCGCAGGCCTGGCATTTCCTTATGGTGAACTCTTTGCCACTGACAAGATGATCTTTTGCATAGTACAGGTCAGCACTGTCTGCAGTGCTGCAGGCAAGACATACATACCCCTCAGCCATCACTTCTTCCTGTTTTCGGCAGCAGAAGAGCCGC
>JAKAXP010000197.1 GCA_021816545.1 Bacteroidota bacterium | reverse complement strand
CCGATCTTTCCGGAAAAGTGGGGCTGCATCGGTAAAAAGAAATAAACATGCAATTTTCAAATTCCCCGGGTAAAATCAAATAGCCTTCCGCAAATAATTATTTATGCATGTCAGTTTATTTGTCCCGTAATACTTCTCAGCCCTGGTTCCATTGTTGCCGGCAGCTCATTATTGCGTTGTCTGCGGCCGCATGAACGGAATATTTTAATATCTTTCCGTGCTTTAATACGACGGAGCAGATGATGAAAAGAGCCATTATAATCAGTTTATTATTGGGTGTGACTCTGATTGCGGTACCGCAGGAGACCCCGCTCTCATCCGGATGGAAGGCCAGGAAGGCATCAGAAGTTCCGATGGACGGCAGGCAGCTTACTGCCTCCGAGCCTGACCTTGCCGGATGGCTTAATGCCACAGTGCCGGGCACCGTGCTTACCACCCTTGTAAATAATGGCCTGATGCCTGATCCGTGGTTCGGAATGAACAATGAACAGATACCAGATGTCTGGAATGAGGGACGTGATTTTTACACCTACTGGTTCTTTACAAGGTTTTCATCTGAAAGCCTTGATTCCACCCGCCAGGTTTGGCTGAACTTCAGGGGTATCAACTACAGGGCAGAGATATGGCTTAACGGAACGCTGCTGACCGACACTCTCCATGAGGGAATGTTTATACGCCAGAAATTCAATGTTACCTCTCTGCTCAACCGTGAGGGACACAACCGCCTTGCGGTAAGGGTTGAGCCACCGCTGAACCCGGGGAACCCAAATGGCGGCCAGGGTGGCGACGGCACAATCGGTCGTGATGTTACGATGCAGTTTACCGCCGGATGGGACTGGATACAGCCTGTAAGGGACAGGAACACGGGCATCTGGGATAAAGTGACGATTGAGGTGACCGGTGATATTGACATAAGAAACGGTTTTGCCCATACACGGGTGCCAGGCGCACGCCTGCCCGGTGAGCTTCAGGATCCTGCCTTTGTGACTTTCTCCGCCGATCTCGTCAATCCCACTGACAGGGTTGTGGAGGGAGAGGTTGCCGTTGCATACATGGGAGCAACTGACAGGAAGAAGATGAAGCTGGAACCCCACGGCACTGTTACCTACACTTTCCCTGAAAAGAAACAGGTCGATCCCAGGATATGGTGGCCCAACGGGATGGGACAACCGGCCCTTTACCCGGCCGTCATAACCTTCCATGATAAAAAAGGCAATACTTATGACCGGGAAGACCTGATGTTCGGCTTCCGTGATCCGGGAAGCTATTTCGATGATTCCACGGGAGCACGCGTCTTTACAATTAACGGGCAGAAACTGTTTATCAGGGGAGCCAACTGGATAGCCTCTGACGGCATGCTGCGCCTAAGCCCTGAAAGATATGAAGCCGAGGTGAAGATGCATGCCGAAATGAACATTAATATGATCAGGGTATGGGGCGGATCAATAACCGAAAGGCCGGAGTTCTATGATGCTTGTGACAGGAACGGGATACTGGTGTGGCAGGACCTCTGGATCACGGGTGACTGCAACGGAAGGTGGCTTGATACTGTAAGAAAAGCCGACAGCCAGGAGGTGCGCCGCCGGTATCCGGATAATGACTCTCTGTTCCTGCGGTCAGTTGAGGACCAGGTCATAATGTTGAGGAATCATCCTTCGCTTTATCTTATCTGCGGAGGCAACGAGTTCCCGCCGCCGCCGGGACTTGACACGCTAATTCCGGGAAAGCTGGAAGAAATTGACGGGACGCGTATTTATCTCGAAGAGTCAACGTCACCGAACCT
Organism: Bacteroidota bacterium; assembly: GCA_021816545.1. Classification (GTDB taxonomy): domain Bacteria; phylum Bacteroidota; class Bacteroidia; order Bacteroidales; family VadinHA17; genus SR-FBR-E99. The sequence continues at coordinate 2,705 of JAKAXP010000197.1, read as the reverse complement.
GTTGCGCAACACAATCGGCGGGACCGCCGACGGACCATATAACATCAGGGAGCCGCTGTGGTTCTTTACGGAGAAATGGCATCCTTTCAATCCTGAAATAGGGTCAGTGGGACTGCCAAACACTGAAGGGCTGGTGAAGATGATGGACCAGAAGGATCTTGTGATGCCCGCCGCCGGGGAGGTGAACGATGTATGGAAATACCACAAGTACATGGGATACGGTGGTATGATCGACAAGCTTGGCGAACCCCGTGACCTGGCTGATTTCGTCCGGAAGGCACAGCTTCTTAACTATGAGCAGTATCGCTCCCTTGCTGAGGGTTACACCTCCAACATGTGGAAGTGGTACACTGGATTCCTTGTCTGGAAGAGCCAGAATCCGTGGCCGGCACTCAAGGGTCAGTTCTACGACTGGTTTCTTGACCAGAATGGCGGGTTTTACGGATTCAAACATGGTGCAGCCCCGGTCCACCTGATGTTTAACCCGGTCGATTCTTCAATTTGCGTCATCAACACCACCCCCAAGGAGCGCAAGGGACTCAGGCTCGAGGGTGTGCTCACCGATGAATACGGCAAGGAGATATGGAAGAAGGCACAGGAGATGACTTTGGACGGAAACACTGTCACCCGTGTCTGGGATGTTGACCTGCTTAGTACCCCTGCTTCTGTGCATTTCCTTAAGCTGCGCATTACGTATGTATCCACCGGTCTTCCGGTTGACGACAATACCTACTGGTTCCCCTCTCACGGTGAGAGGACCAGGCTTACCTCGCTGCCCGAGGCAAGGATCGTAGGACAGATGATGAAGAGCAGCAATGGCAAATACACAGTGGATCTGGCTAACAGCGGAACGGTCGCAGCCTTTTTCGTCAGGATGAAGGTAATCAGGGCTCTTGACGGTGAAATGATTGCGCCCGTATTCCTTGATGATAATTACATTGTCCTGCTGCCGGGAGAGAAGAGAAGTGTCCAGGTTGATGTCACCGGTGTAAGGGAAGAGGAGCGTAATACTCCGCTTCTGCTTCACCTGGAAGGATTCAACCTGCAGTCGGCGCTGGTCAGGTTATAGGAGTCCGGCTGTTCATCCGGTGCCGGCCTGTTCGGGCCCGGCCGCATTGTTCACAGATTTTGCAGGACTGTCAACCCCGGTGGCTGATCTCCTCTGGCGCAGGCCGGCAGTATTGGTTCACAGATTTTGCCAACAAGTTACCCCAGGCGGCTGATCTCCTCCAGTCGTGGCCGGTTGAGAATTACAATACTCTTGTCAGACAGGCTGATAAGCCCGTCCTTTTCAAAGCTCTTCAGCACCTTCACGGCACCCTCGGTGGAGATTCCTGCAAAATCTGCCAGTTCACGCCTGGAGAGATACCTGAACAGATCCTCACCTCCGAAGTTATCCGGTTCCAGGCTGAGCAGAACGGTTGCCATCCGGCCGTTGGTCTGCTGATGCAGAACGTGGTCAAGTGATGTGTAGAGCCTGCCGTTGTGCTCACAGTAGCGCCTGATGATGCTGAAGGCAAACTCGCCGTTGTGCTTCACCAGTCCGGCAATGGCCTCCTTTTCAATGAGGAATCCGGTGGTCTCCGTGACGGCAACCACCGAGTAACTGAATGTATTACGGTTGAAGACTGCAGAAAGCCCGACCATCTCTCCCGGGGTGATAATCCGCAGGTTGTAGTCGCGGCCATTGCTGCACTCAATGTACTGCCTTGAAAATCCACTGACAATAAAGATGACATAGGAGGCAAATGCTCCCTGTTTGGTGAGGTTTTCACCGCGCCTGAAAACTACCTGGACCCGGCTCTCGCGGACCAGTTCAGTTTCTTCCGGGGTGAGTGCTGAAAAGCAGGGGAGGGTTATGTCACATACAAATCCCTTGTCAGTGTCGCTTAATGTTTTCATTCTCCAGGGTGAGATGCAAATTTAAGAAATAACGGCCAGTTTTTCATCAGAAGCCATATTCATGCTTTACAGTTGTTTAGCGGCCCGCAGCCGGAATCTGACAACTTTTTTATTGTCGTGTTTCAATTCACCAAATGACACAGCCAGTGACTTCTTCAGCCCGGGCAGGTGTTAAATGGTCTAATTTTGCGGGAAATTCAATTAACCAATGAGACACAAGGTAGAAGCAGCCTGGAAAGGCAATATGAAGTTTGACACGGAAGTAAACGGCCACCATTTTTTCATGGACCTGGGCGGTGAGAAGGGAGAAAACAGCGGCCCCAGGCCGAAACCCCTCCAACTGGCAGCCCTTGCCGGTTGTACAGGCATGGATGTGGTTTCCATTCTCAGGAAGATGAGGCAGGAGATTGAGTACTTCAACGTCGTTGTGGAAGGTGATACCGAGGAGGAGCATCCCAATGCATTCATTAAGATGCACATTATTTACGAGTTCAAAGGAAAAGACCTGGAAATGGACAAGATAGAGAAGGCCATCAGCCTCTCGATGGAGCGTTACTGCGGTGTGTCAGCTGTCTACCGCAAGGCAGGGATAGAGATGACGCATGAGGTCAGGATGGTCTGAAGCAGAGTCGGCAGTACCGGTCGGCAGTAGGCAGTAATAACAGTTGACTGCAGGGAAATTAGTTAGTAATCAATAAAAAACAAGAATATGCTTTACACGAATTTGAATCATGTCGAGACTGCTCAGCAGCTCGAAAAAATCATCAGTGAGAATGAGAATGTAATGGTTTGCTGCGGCCGGA
>JAKAXP010000196.1:979-4496 GCA_021816545.1 Bacteroidota bacterium | reverse complement strand
GACTATCTTGTTCTGCCACGGGAAAGGATGACAACTACTCTCATGACCGGTTTTTCAGGCATGATGGCAAGTATAGACAATGCCAGTTCTGATGCCATGGGTGTTTCAGTCGGCTTTTACGTTGAGCGGCAGCTTTCCCGCAGGATCTCTGTCCGACCGGGACTGGCTATGGCAAGGCACAGTTACTCCCTGGAAAACACTCCCGGCGGAAGCGCCGCATTTGATTATACCGCCCCGGAACTGAATGGCATGTCAAGTACCACCACCTCATACAGTGCTGACATAAATGTTGTTTCAATGGAGGTGCCGGTCAATGTTGTATTTTCCATCCGTAAACGCGGACAATCCAATCTCTTTGTCACAACCGGGGCATCCACAGTGCTGTACCTGAGCCAGCACCTGTCAGGCAATTTCAACAACACTTACACAAAAACCATAGTGGACTCTTACGGTGACGTATCCTATGAATCGATGACCACCTCCGTGAAAATCGAGAGCGAGCAGGAATTGATGAACCGGGTTGACTTTTTGGGACTTGCCAATTTCTCCGCCGGATACTCCTTCCCGTTTGCCGGCACCAGCCACCTTGTGTTTGAACCGTTTCTCCAGTTACCGATAAAAGACCTCACCAACATGAACCTCCGGATCAGGTATGGGGGACTCTCGTTCAAGGTACAGTTTTAAACAGGAACCCGGGGTTGTCCCCCGGACATCATTTGGCGCTCCGGCGGACCCTTTTAATAATTCTTATCCGCCAGCAAGGCACAGGAAGCTTTCACAATTTCCCTTGCATATTCAAAATTGCATACTGACACCCGGTCACCAGGTGTATGATAAGTGCCTTCAATATCACCCTGGTGGAAGAAAAGGGCTTTGAATCCGTTCAGATAATAGGGATAGCTGTCACTGCGGTCGTTGAATGTGTTATCCGAATAGGATATGAGTGTGCTGTGTTCATCGAACATCTGTGCGGCATCATCCCTGATATCAGATGAATTATCATAGCTTATTATATTCACATACCACTGATTTGCAGAAGGATTGGCAATATACGAGATCATGTCATAATTGATCATCATAATTATCTTGTCGCCGCTGGCTGCTGATTTTTCTGCCTGGTACCTGCTGCCGTGCAGTCCGAGTTCCTCGGCAGCGAAGGCGACGAATATGACAGTATGTTCAGGTCTTATCCTGCTGCCTCTGAAAATCCGCGCAATCTCCATCATCGCCGCCACACCTGAAGCATTGTCGTTGGCACCGGGAGCTGTAACAAACGGATTAACGCCCGAAGCATAGCTGTCATAATGAGCACCAACGACGGTGATGCTGTCATCATCCATGCCCTCAACCGGAGCTATTACATTATACTGCCACGTTTTATAAGTAACCCCCTGGATTGTTTTCTCCAGGTAGAATGAATCCAGGCTGGCCCCAAAATAGCCCATCGAGATAAACCGGTTCCTGATTTTCACTGCCACATCCCTCCTGTTCTCAGCAAGTGCAAACCTGGTACCCATCCCCTCGAGCCACCTGACAGATGATTCAAGGTTGTCAGAGCTGACCTGGGTGGTCAGATAACTGATAAACTCCTCCCTTGTCATTTCCGGCTCTTTCTGACAGCCGGTGAGGAAAGCTGCCAGCAAAATCACCAGGACCTGCAAAAGGGAGAGCTGTCTGCGGAATTTCATAAGACCTGTTAACTTATTGATACTTGTAAAGATAACTAATTAATTCTGCTTTTGTACCGTTCATTGTGTTTCTTCTGCGGAGCCATCCCTGTCCCTTCCTTTTCTTACAAGGAGGAAATAGACGGGAATTCCCAGCAGGATGAGGGATAGACCTATCCCGGCCTCGCGGGGCCTTGTGATTATGGTATTGAAGAAGAGACCCACGCAGAACAGCACAAAAACAGCAGGTACAAAGGGGTATCCCCATGTTTTGTATGGTCGGTGGGCATCAGGCAGGCGACGCCTGAGAATAAAGACTCCCATCGCGGTAGCGCCGTAAAAAATGTAAACGGCAAAGATCAGCATGTCTGTCAGTTGGTCAAATGTTCCCGAGAGAACCAGTATCGAGGCCCATATTCCCTGCCAGAGCAGGGATACGGAAGGTACATTCCTTCTGTTCAGCCTGCCGGTAGCGCGGAAGAAAAGGCCCTGCCGGGACATTGCATAATACGGTCGTGCGCCGGTCAGTATACTGGCATTCGTACAGCCAAGGGTGGAAATGAGTATGAGAACAGAGATGAACATTACACCTCCGGTTCCCCAGATGCCTCTGACAGCCTCAATACCGGCTATCTGGTTCCCGGAATTGTTTATCTGCTCAAGCTGTGGAATGGAGAGCAATCTGAGAAAGGTGTAGTTAACCACAAGGTAAACGACGATTACTATTGCTACCCCGGCTATTATACCCTTTGGTATGTTCCTGCGAGGGTCCTTTACCTCCCCACCTATGAATCCTACCGACACCCATCCCTGGTAAGCCCAGAAGGCGGCGAGCATGGCAGTGTAAAATGAAGACACGGTCACGGTGTTGCCTGCCATGGACTCATTTGTTGCCACAGATCCTGGCGAGGTACCATGACCACCGGCAAGGCCTGCAATGACGATCACCAGGAGACCACTGCCTACAATCAGCAGGACAGCCTTGTTTACCCATGCTCCGCTCTTCAGTCCTGACATGTTTAGGAAAGTCAGGAATAGTATTAGAAGGATTGTAGTCAGTTTGACCCCGAAGTTCTGGAAAGGATAGAATATTCCGCCAATCGTAAAGTGCTGCCACGACGGAAGGATGTCAGGAATGGTTATGATGCTGTTTAGTGATTGAGTGAAGACATATGCCACGCCTGATATTGCAGCAGTCTGGATGACGGTGAACAGAGACCAGCCATACAGGAACGAGAAGAAGCGGCCGTAAATGGTGCGGAGATATACGAATTCTCCTCCGGTGTCGGCAAGCAGCCCGGCAACCTCCGCGTTGCTCAGCGCTCCGAACAGGGTTATCAGTCCTGCTGCGAGCCACACAAGCAATATCCACTCGGAGGAGTGAAGTTCGGCGGTCATGGGTGCTATCTTTTTAAAGACGCCTGATCCGAGCATGTTGGATATGACTATGATAATGACATATCCCAATCCCAGTGCCCTTGTAAGATCTCTTTTATCCCCCATCGTTTAATAGGCTGCCTTGATTGCGCAGATGACAAAATTAGGATTTAAAATGAAAGACAGGGATGGGCGGATTACTTGCGTGATCCGCAATTGGGGGACCTTTGCAACAAAATCCCTGAGCGCTTTCAGCGCTCTCCGGTCTTTTTTGTTTCCATCCCTCCGCTTCCCGAGCGAGCGTCGGGCTGTAAACAAAAAATCCCCTTCCTTCGCTTAGCTCAGGAAGAGGATTTTGTTGAGGTCGGTGGCGGATTCGAACGATTGATACTTTTAAAGCCCTTAAATTTACTTCAGAATTCTCTGAACCCCTTTAAAAGTATCAATCGTTCGAACCGAGCGAGCGGAGCGAG
>JAKAXP010000196.1:0-969 GCA_021816545.1 Bacteroidota bacterium | reverse complement strand
TCCGATCTGAGGATTTTGTTGAGGTCGGTGGCGGATTCGAACCGCCGTACCCGGTTTTGCAGACCGATGCCTAGCCACTCGGCCAACCGACCATTATCTTCATTTGGCTCAATATCTCAAAAAACTTGTCGGTGGCGGATTACTCAGCTCACTTCGTTCGCTTCGTGAGCTCACTCGCTCCGCTCGCTCGGTTCGAACCGCCGTACCCGGTTTTGCAGACCGATGCCTAGCCACTCGGCCAACCGACCCTGTTTTCCAGCCGATGTCTATCCGCCAGCTGGCGGACAACCGACCAATATTTTCCGGCTGATGGCTGTCCACCGGCCGGCGGACAACCAAACAACGCGGGTGCAAAAATAATAAATATTTGTGAATAACTACTTCTTGCCAGGCAACGGTGCAATACCTGCCATCTCACCTATAACATTCACCAGGTCACTGCCACCGGGAACAACAATCTTTGAGTTGTTCTGCAATGATGTCTCAAGCGCCTGCAGCTTTCTTAAAATCTGGGCATTGCCGATGAAATACCGCTCAGCAGCCTCGTTCACCAGCCTGATGGCCTCAGCCTCACCCTCGGCCTGGAGAATCTTTGACTGCTTCATACCCTCAGCTTCCTTGATCTTGGCCCTCTTGACACCATCTGCAACAGTCTCGGTGGCAGATGCCATGTCAACAGCTGCTATCTTCTCGTTCTCGGCCTTGACAACCTTGTTCATCGTTTCCTGAACATCTTTCGGCGGATCAATCTGCTTCAGCTCGGTACGGACTATCTCAATACCCCAGCCCTTTGTTTCGGTATGCAGTGTGTTGTAAAGCTCGGCGTTGATCTTGCCACGCTCACTGTTGGCAGACTTCAAAGTCATAGTACCGATGATGTTACGGAGTGTTGTGCGTGCAAGGTTGACAATCTGCCACCTGAAATTGGCTACATTGTAGATGGAGCCCTTTACGCTCTCCTCATCAGCC
>JAKAXP010000195.1 GCA_021816545.1 Bacteroidota bacterium | reverse complement strand
GGGGTATATGCTATTTACTCCCATGAGCTCTTCACCAGGTTCCTGCTGCTCTCGGTATCCCTCGTTTCGCTCCTCATGCTCCACGGCCCATTCCTCTATACTTATGTGCTGACCCTTGTGACCGGAAGAACCCGCCCTGCGGGAAGGGATTTTGTTCACCTTATACCGTTTGTCCTGTTCAATGTGTATATCATGGCAGCATCATTCAACACCGGGCTGGCTATGAAACTGAACCTGGAAAAGGTTACCCCGGGCCAGCACACACCCTTCCTGTTTTCATTCTTTCTTGTAATGACAGCCCTGTCGGGAACCTTTTATTTCCTTCTTACAATCAGACTCTTCAGGAATCTTGACCGGAATATCTCAAACAACTTCTCAAACACCGAAGGGGTGGATCCGCACTGGATAAGGAGACTCACAATTGCATTCGGGGTCATATGGACCGTCCTTATAACAATAACCGGAATACATCACATCTTCGGCCTGTTTTCAGCGGCATTCTGCACCGACGGACTTTTCCTGACATTGTCAGTCTTTGTCATTCTCATTGGTTGGTTCGGCCTCAGGCAAAAGGTAATTTTCCCTGACGGGAACATGGTCATCAGCGCAGTTCCGGAAACACCACAGCAGAGGTATTCCGGTTCGAGGCTCTCCGAAGATGGATCAAAGGAATATGCAGACAGGATCAGTGAATATATGAAAACCGGCAAACCATATCTTGAACCAGAGCTCTCACTGCCCCAGCTTGCCGGTGACCTTGATATTCCAGCACATTATCTCTCCCGGGTAATCAATGAACAATTCGGCCAGAATTTCCATGATTTCATCAACAGTTACAGGGTGGATGCGTTCAGGGAGCGCCTGGCGGCAGGAGGATCAGAAAATCTCACACTTCTGGGAATCGCCTTCGAGTGCGGATTCAATTCAAAATCGGCCTTCAACCGGGTCTTCAGGCAGTTTACAGGGATGACCCCCTCGCAATACAAAAAGATTCTTTAGCCACCCGTTTACCAGTCCCGCGCCGGAAGCCATGGTGAAAGTCCTGGAGGGTGGAACTGCCACTCGCCGGCAGAGTATCCTGCCCGGCCGGGTCCTGTTTTACAAACCGGTACCAATTATGCCGGGTCAAACAGGTCCCGTTTTATAAAACGGGGCGATTCCCGATTTTTCACCCTGTAGTTTTGTCTCATGAAATTTTTATTAACAACTTAAAATCAAATGAGATGAAAAAATCAAAACCAGGATTCGGAAATGGAGAAGCAGAAAGCAGTAACCGGCACGGACTCAGGGGCAGGTCAGGACGCTTTGCAATCGTGACAGCCCTTTTCCTTATTATTTCAACAGGGATTTCACTTGCACACTGTGACACAATGGACGGCCCGGTGATCAAGGATGCAAAACTTGCACTTGACGGGAGCAACATCAATTATGCCATGAAATGGATTCAGGCAGCCGATGAGCCGGAACTGAAGGAGGCATTTGCCCTTGCAATGAAAGTCAGGAAACAGGGCCGGGAGGCAAAAACCCTTGCCGACAAATATTTCTTTGATACACTTGTAAGACTTCACAGGATGGGGGAAGGAGTCGGCTTCACCGGAGTAAAACCGGCAGGAACCCCGGTTGATGAGCGTATCCTTGCCGCTGACAGGGCGATAGAGGCAGGAAATCTCACCCCTCTTGCAGGCAAGGTGCCTGAAGAAATGAAGCATGAGCTCCATATCCTGTTCGACAGGGTCATGGCCCTGAAGAATTTTGATGTCAATGATGTCAAAGCTGGAAGGGAATATGTGGCAGCCTACGTCAGTTTCTTCAAGTTCGCCGAAGGCGAAGTACATGCCCATGCCGCAGGGCACGTCGAAACCGGCGCGGGGCCTTCTGCGGCACCTGCCTGCGGACATCAGTTATGACATGAGGGATGAGTGGTCATAAATATCACTATCGGTTGACTTGTGTGCATTAATTGCCTACTTTACAACCACGAGATCTTGAACCTGATTCATTAATTAACTCCTAAATACCTGATCATGAACACAAGAACTCTCTGGATCGGTCTCGGACTGGTCACTCTGCTGAGTTTTTCCGTTTTGTTGTTCTTCGGAAAAGAGATCTACAGGCAAAAGCCTCCGATTCCTGAAAAGGTTGTCTCTGAAAGCGGCGATGTGCTTTTTACAGCACAGCAGATCAGGGACGGTCAGAACGTCTGGCAGTCGATTGGCGGGCAGCAGGTCGGTACCGTCTGGGGCCACGGTGCATACCTTGCCCCCGACTGGTCAGCCGACTGGCTGCACCGTGAATCACAGACCATTCTCGGCGGGTGGTCACAAACCGAATTCGGTATTCCCTTTGACAACCTTGCCCCTGAAAAACAGGCAATGCTTGAAGTAAGGCTGCAGAAAGTTCTCCGGGCAAATACCTACGATGAACAGACCGGAATTCTGAGACTCTCTGCTGACCGGGTAAATGCCGTGAAAAACAATACGGTATATTACGCTGGTCTTTTCATGGACGATCCGTCACTTGAAAGCCTTCGGGAGGCATATTCAATTCCTGCCAAAACTATTAAGGATAAGGAGCGCATGGATGCAATGAATGCCTTCTTCTTCTGGGCAGCATGGGCCTGCGTGACGGAACGGCCCGGATCAGACCTCACCTATACAAGCAACTGGCCTCCGGATCCTGTCATCGGCAACAAGCCATCTGCAGGAGTTATTCTGTGGACGGGATTCAGTGTGATAATGCTGCTCGTCGGTGTTGGCCTGCTCGCATACTACAATGCCAGGAACCGGTCAGATGTACTTGACAAATCACTGCTGCCACAGGATGACCCGCTTGGCGGACTGAATCCCACACCGTCAATGAAAGCCGTCCTGAAATACTACTGGGTGGTTGTCGGTCTTATCCTGATACAGATTCTTACCGGGGTAGTCACAGCGCATTTCGGGGTTGAAGGAAACAGTTTCTACGGGCTGAGCCTTGCCAGTATTATGCCATATTCAATCGCCAGAACATGGCATATACAGCTTGCTCTCTTCTGGATAGCAACGGCATGGCTTGCAGCCGGACTATACATTGCTCCTGCTGTTTCCGGGCATGAGCCGAAATTCCAGAAATTCGGCGTCAATCTACTCTTTTTTGCACTGCTGGTAATAGTAGTCGGATCCCTGGCAGGAGAATGGATGGGGGTGATGCAGAAACTCGGGCTTGTGAAAAACTTCTGGTTCGGTCACCAGGGATATGAATATGTCGATCTTGGCCGGTTCTGGCAGATATTCCTTTTTGCCGGGTTCATCATATGGCTCTTCCTGATGTTCAGGGCACTGTGGCCGGCACTTACGAAAAAGTCGGAGAGCCGCGAGCTGCTCATCCTGTTCAGCATCGCAACCGTTGCCATCGCCTTGTTTTACGGTGCAGGACTGATGTGGGGCCGGCAAACACATCTGTCCATTGCCGAGTACTGGCGCTGGTGGGTGGTGCATCTCTGGGTTGAGGGCTTCTTTGAGGTGTTCGCCACCGTGGTGGCTGCGTTCCTCTTCGTCAGGATGGGGCTGCTGAACATAAAGTACGCAACGACAGGGGTGCTGTTTGCAACAATTGTATATCTCTCAGGCGGGGTGATAGGCACATTCCACCATCTTTATTTTGCCGGCACACCAACAGCAGTCATTGCACTGGGCGCAACGTTCAGCGCACTTGAGGTGGTGCCGCTCGTGTTTATGGGCTTCGAAGCCTACCATAACCTGCAGCTCAGCCGTGCGACAGCCTGGGTCAAGGCCTACAGGTGGCCGATATACTTCATCATCTCGGTAAGCTTCTGGAACCTTGTAGGTGCAGGATTATTCGGATTCCTCATCAACCCCCCCATAGCTCTTTACTATATGCAGGGCCTCAACACCACACCGCTTCACGGACATGCAGCTCTGTTCGGAGTATTCGGAATGCTGGCAATAGGACTTATGCTCTTCGTCCTGAAGGGACTGACAATCAAATTCCATTGGAAGACCCGGATGCTCAGCATCGCATTCTGGACGATGAACGGAGGGCTGATGCTCATGCTACTGCTAAGCCTGCTGCCTGTGGGCGTTCTGCAGACGGTGGCAAGCATAAAAGTTGGAATGTGGTACGCCCGCTCGGCCGATTTCATGCAGGGAGATACTATGGAGACCCTGAGGTGGCTGAGGTTAATCGGAGATACTGTATTTGCGGTCGGGTCGGTTGCCCTGGCCCTGTTCGTGGTTGGCCTGAAGACCGGGTGGTCTATTGACAAAACACAGAAGCTGTACCAGGATTAATCATCCTGTTGCAGAAGGAATTCTCTCAGTACGACGGCATTGTTGAGCTTACGTTCTTTGGATGTATAGAGAAGTGTCAGCACGCCGTGAGAACTCTCAAGGTTCCTGAGTCTCAGCAGCAGGTCATGCCTGCTGCTGAGTTCCTGTTTGTACTTAGCCCGGAAGCTATCCCATCTCGAGGGGTCATGGCCATACCATTTCCGCAGTT
>JAKAXP010000194.1 GCA_021816545.1 Bacteroidota bacterium | reverse complement strand
ACAGGGCAAAACATTTCCCCCAGCAGCTTTCAGGCGGTCAGCAGCAGAGGGTTGCCATAGCCAGGGCGGTGGTGGCAAATCCGAAACTGATACTCGCCGATGAACCTACAGGTAACCTCGACTCCAAGAACGGACTTGAAGTAATCAACCTGCTGAGTGAACTGAACAAGGAGGGTACCACAATAGTCATGGTTACCCACTCGGATCATGATGCAGGCTTTGCCCACAGGATTGTCAACCTGTTTGACGGGCAGATCGCGGAGTCTCCGATGAGCTGAGAACCAGTTTAACTGCCCCTCGGGCAGACTTAAAGCAGAAAGAACCCCTGCCTGCATTTCAGCGGACAGGGGTTTTAATATTTTGCTTCCGGTGTGACAATTAATCAGGACAGCCAGACCTGATCCCGGATAGGAACGGCCCGGTGCCCGGTATAAGACAAGCCTTTAGGCCTGGTATAACAGGTACTACTCATACTCCTCCGGTCAGAGGCTGTACTTCGCGATCTTGTTGTATAACGTCTGGCGGGTGATGCCAAGCCGGTCAGCAACAATGCTGATGTTGTTGCCGTGTTTTTTGAGACTTTCTGCTATCATCCTTTTCTCCATCTCCTCAAGTGTCATCTCGGTGCGCAATGCCCTGCCGGCTGCCGAAGAAAAAGAGAAATCAGAAGGACGCAGTGTATCTCCGTCACACATTATTACCGCTTTCTCAATTGCGTGCTGAAGCTCCCTCACATTTCCCGGCCAGTCATGGTTTGACAGCTTCTCCAGGGTCTGCAGGCTTATTTTGAGCCCGCCCCTGTTATACCTTTCACTGAAAGTCCTGAGGAAATGTCTGGCAAGGACCGGAATATCATCAACCCTGTCGCGCAGGGGCGGAACCTCGATGGTGATTGTGTTTATCCTGTAAAGGAGGTCCTCCCGGAATGTACCCTCCCTGACCATATTCAGTATATCGCAGTTAGTGGCACATATCAGCCTTATGTTAACAGGGACAGCCCTGTTTGACCCCACCCTGACTATATGCCTGTTCTGGAGGACATTGAGCAGCTTGGCCTGCGCGTTGAGCGAGAGGTTGCCTATCTCATCAAGGAAAAGAGTGCCGTTGTGGGCTGTTTCAAATTTTCCCTTTCGCTCCTCCCTGGCATCAGTGAAAGCTCCCCTTACATGCCCGAACAGTTCACTTTCCAACAGTGACTCTGCAATTGATCCCATGTCAACGCTGACCATCAGTTCGGCCGCCCTGGCCGACAGGCGATGTATCTCCCTGGCTATTAACTCCTTTCCCGTTCCGTTTTCGCCGGTAATAAGAACATTGGCTTCAGTTGCTGCCACTTTCCTGACAATGTTCATTACATTGATCATTGTCGGTGAGGCACCCTGGATAATCTTTTCCCTGCCGTTGTTTATTACCTTCTTCAGCTGGCTGTTGTCAGCCTTCAGAGAACTTGCCTCAAGCCTGGACTGCCTCAATTGCATGGCGGTGCTTACCGTGGTCAGCAGCCTGTTCCTGTCCCAGGGCTTGAGGATGAAGTCCATCGCCCCTTCCTTTATTGCCCTCACAGCCAGATCAGTATCACCTGAGGTTGTAAGTATAACAACACTGATGGTGCTGTCAAATGCCAGTATTTCCTTCAGCCAGTAAAGCCCTTCATTGCCGTTCCGGACTGTTGACCTGTAGTTGGTCTCCATAATTACCACGTCAACCTCCTGACTTCTCAGTATCTGGCTTATCCGCTCGGGGGTACCAACGGCAAGGACCTGCTCATATTCCCGCCTGAGAGTGTCAGACAGCATTTTCACCATCCCCTTGTCATCATCAACAATAAGAACTGTTCCTTTTGTCATCGCAGGGCATTTATCTGAAAGACGGCAGAAATTCGGAAATGTGTCAATTTTATTGACATTTTTTCTCTGGCAGGCACATTTTTCCCCTGGTCATGATTTACTCACCTGCAAGGTTTTTTGCCGGGCTCTCAGAGGCGACTGACCGGACTATCATCCAGATAGTAAGAAGAGTCAGAGCCAGGGCGGCCAGGAATGGCAAAATGAAGTTCAAGGGGGAGATATCCATTTTTACCGGGTAAGATCTTAGCCATCCTGTGACCCAGATCCAGCAAAGCGGTACCGAAAACAGAAATGAAAGTGTAATCAGCCACACAAACTCCTTTGAGAAGAGCACGATTATGCCTTTTATATCCGACCCCACCACCCTGCGGATACTCACCTCCTTTTTCCTCTGAAGCATCATGAATGATGTGAGGCCAAGAATTCCCATAAGGGTAATTAAAACAGCGAGGAGTGCAAAAAATCCAAAGACCGATCCGAGAAGCCTTTCCTGGTGGTACTGCTGCTCATAATAATCTTCCAGGAAAAAATAGTCAAAAGGATTATCGGGAAAAAACTCTGCATACCGGTCTGCAACCAGATCAATTATCTTCTCTTCGGCGCCGGGGAAGTATCTGATCATGAAAAAACCCCTCACGTCACGGCCGTGAGGCATGAAACGGAGGATATGCGGCTCAAAAGCTTCCTTGGGTGACTGCTGGCGATAGTCTTTTACCACACCGGCAACAGAGTAGATATCATCCCAGTACACCACCTTTTGATTAACAGCATCTTCAGGAGATTCAAACCCCATCCAACTGACAGCAGTTTCATTCAGTATCAGTGATGACGAATCTGAAAATGAACGGTCAAAATTTCTGCCGGCGACTATCGTTGCACCAAGCAATGGCAGGTAATCATAATCAATACCTATTATCTGGTAATTCTTGCTCTGGTCTGATCCCACCCTGAATATTCCCCCTGCATCCCAGAGTATCTGCCTTCCCGGCACCTCGGTACAAACGCTGAACATCTCCACAAGTCCGCTCCTGAGCAGTTCCTCCTTGAAGGTTACAAGACTTTTTCCGAATGCTGGAGCCCTCACACGTGGAGCCCTAACCGCAAGTATATCCGATATTTCTATTCCCTTATCCTGCTTTCTGAAAAACTCAACCTGCCTGAACACAAGTAACGTACAGGTTATCAAACCTATGGCCATCATGAATTGAAATACAACCAGTGCTTTCCTTACAAAGATTCCCCCTCTGGAATGACTATACCTTCCTCTCAGTGCCTCGGATACCGGAAATGAGGTGAGCACAAAAACAGGATATGTCCCTGAGAAAATGACTGAACATGCGAACACCAGAAGTGTTGTCAGTATGAACCAGTCCTGCTGCCACGGTATGTATCGCGACGGAATGTCTGTAAAGTCAGAGAAGGCCGGCCATGCTGCCGCTAAGAGGATCAGCGAAACCAGGATGGCTGCGAGATTGATAAGAATTGTCTCAACAAGGAAACGGCCCATAAGCTGATAACGCGATGAACCCACTGCCTTGCTGAGCCCCACCTCCCTGGCTCTGGCAAGTGATCTTGCTGTTGTTATATTTATATAATTCACCCAGGCAATGATCAGGATAAAAAAGGCTATTATGCTCAGAAGTGTTATAGTCTGACTGTTACCGTTGGCCTCAAGCTCCTGCATAAATGCTGAATTGAGGTGTATATCCGTGACTGGCTGAAGCCGGAGATCAATCGTCAATTTGTATTGTCTGAGTTCTTCCCCTATTTCACTTTCCACCATTTCCCTGAGTTTTTTCTCAAAGAGTTGCGGATCAGCAGATTGATTCAGAACCAGATATGTAAAAAACCCGGTGTCACCCCATGACATTTCTATATCAGGACCATAATGTGTCAATAGATTTGGCCATGACAGCATAATGTCAATTTTGATATGTGAATTACCCGGAAAATCACGGAAAATTCCGGTAATGACAAAACTCATTTCCCTGTCAACATTGATTGTCTTTCCCATCGGATCAGATGAACCGAAGTACTTTCTTGCAAATGATTCAGAAATGAAAGCTGTGTTGGCAGCAGATATCCCGGTTGACGGATCACCGGTTAACATCTCAATATCAAATATTTCAAAGATCTGTGGCTCTGCAAAGAACATCCGTTCCTCGTAGAATTTCCTGTCTCCGAATATTACAGTAGCCCTGTACCTGAATACCCTGGCAATCTTTTCCGCATCAGGAAAAAGCTCCCTGATCCTGATTGCTGCCGGTGGGCAGCAGGAGGCAAACCTTACCGACTCGCCATCTTCCCCTGACCGCTCATAACGCAACCTGTAGGTGCGGTCACTCAATTGATGGTACCGGTCATAACTTCTTTCGAAATTGATATAGCAGAAAATCAAAAGGAAGGAGGTTATGCCGGCAGCAAGACCAAAAATGTTTATGACTGAGAAGAACCTGTTTTTCAGAAGATTTCTGAATCCGATTTTCAAATACTGGACTTTCATGGTCTCACCTGTTTTTCCTGTGCCTGTTATTGGCAAAATAGAAATGTACCCGGGATAAGTGAAGGTACTTCAATTTATACGGTTCCCCAGCCGGTGCAGCAAATAATTCACTGCTCCGTCTTTAATACAGGAGCACTTATAGAAAAAGATCG
>JAKAXP010000193.1 GCA_021816545.1 Bacteroidota bacterium | reverse complement strand
CCGTGCTGGATTCCCTGGGCGCCATCTACCAGCACCGGTATACCGTGATGGTGGGCTTCAGCCACAATTTCCTTAACGGGATTGATTGTGCCAAGGACATTTGATACATGTGTGACTGCTACAATACGCGTGTGTTCCGAGAGCAGGGACCGGTATGCATCGAGGTCAAGAACGCCTTCGTCAGAGAAGGGTATGATCTTAAGTCTTGCCTTTTTGCGTTCACAGAGCATCTGCCACGGGACAATGTTGGCATGGTGTTCCATTCCGCTGATTACAATCTCATCACCTTCTCGGACATATCTCTCGCCGAAGGAGAAAGCCACTGCATTGATTGAAGCTGTTGTTCCTGCGGTAAAGATTATCTCTTCCCTGGTGCCGGCATTGATGAATGCCCTGACAGTCTCGCGGGCTGCCTCGTAGCGCTCTGAAACCTTATCCGAGAGGTAATGGACGCCGCGGTGCACATTGGCATTGGTGGTCCGGTAAAGCTCATCCATAACACTGATGACCTGCAGCGGCTTCTGGGTTGTGGCGCCGTTGTCAAGGTAGATCAGAGGTTTCCCGTGTGCCTTCGTAGAGAGTATGGGGAAATCAGATCTTATCTCTTCTATGCTCTTCGCAAGCTTCATTATTTCATTCAGTTACACTGTATTGCGCAGGAGGCGCAGCGCGACAGTTCGCCGCGGAGGCGCTGCAGCACGAGGTTGTCAATCCGGTCGCGCAGTGCTTCTATCGGAATGTTCTTGATCACGTCATGAGCGAATCCGAACATCAGCATCAGTTTTGCCTCCCGTTCATCTATCCCGCGCGAGCGGAGATAAAAGAGGGCATTCTCGTCAAGCTGGCCCACCGTGGCTCCATGGCTGCACTTCACGTCGTCAGCGTAGATCTCAAGTTGCGGCTTGGTATCCATGCGGGCGGAGTCCGAGAGGATGATATTGTTGTTGCTCTGGTATGCGTTGGTCTTCTGCGCATCTTTGTGCACCATGATCCGTCCGTTGAAGGCGCCGGTGGCGTTATCATCAAGGACACCCTTGAAGAGCTGTGTGCTGTTGCAATTGGGAGCAGCATGATCAACCTTAACGAAGTTGGCAATATGCTGATGCTTGTCAGCCAGGAACAGGCCGTAGCTGTGTGTCTCAGCGTTCTCACCGTTGAGCCTGTGCCATGTGGCATTGCGAACCAGGCCTCCATGGAGGGTGACATTGTTTGATGAGGCAAAGCTGTCGCGCTCCTGGTGGATGAAGGTATGCGTTATCTTGCCTGAGTCATTGTGCTGGTTCTGCACCCTGATTATCTCGAAGCGGGCATTGCGGCCCACATACACCTCGGTGACGGTGTTGGTCAGGTAATGCTGAGGTGAGATTGCATGGTCACAGACAAGCAGCGACATCTGTGCTCCATCCTCAACAACAACCAGGTTACGGTCCTGTGAGAAAATATCCTGGGCGCTCTGAAGCAGGTTAACAATCTGTATCGGCTTGGTGTTGACTGTATTCTTCGGTGCATACAGGAAGAGTCCGTCGGTTGCCAGTGCGGTGTTAAGCGGCACCAGGCCGTCTTTTTCGTTCTGTGCATACTTGTTGTAATGCTTTTCCACCAGCGATGGAAACTGCTTTGCGGCAGCCCGCATGCTTCCCACCCAGATACCGCCGGGGAGCATTGCAAGCCCCTCATCGCCTCTCGGGAAGAAGCCGTTGAGCAGCACCATGTTCCAAACGTCAAGATCCTCCACCTCACAGTGGAACCTCTCTGCCTCCCTGAAATCATCAGGTTTGGGCGAGAAATACTTCTCGTATTTATAGCTGAACGATTTCTCAAGGTTTGTGTACTTGTAGGCTTCGTTCTTCCGGTCGGGAATGCCAAGGCTGAGGAATTCACTGAAGGCACCACTGCGGTACCTGTTGAATACCTCAGGTGATCCTTTCAGAATTCCTGCCTCTCTGCCTTCCCAGAGTTCGGTGAGTCTCTCTATCACTTCCGGTCTGTAGTCCATGTCTCTTCGGTGACGTCTGCTTCCTTTTTTATCCAGTCGTATCCTCTCTCCTCAAGCGTGAGAGCCAGCTCAGGGCCGCCCGATCTTACGATGCGCCCGTCGTAGAGTACGTGCACAAAATCGGGTACGATATAGTCGAGCAGCCTCTGGTAGTGGGTGATAACTATCACCGATGTGTCGGGCCTCCGGATCTTGTTCACGCCGTTGGCGACGATGCGCAGGGCGTCGATATCAAGGCCTGAGTCAGTCTCATCGAGGAGTGCCAGCCTGGGCTCGAGCATTGCCATCTGGAATATCTCGTTCTTCTTCTTTTCTCCCCCGGAGAAGCCTTCATTAACACTCCTGTTTGTCAGGGCGGAGTCGATCTCCACCAGTTCCTTCTTTTCGCGCATGAGGCGCAGGAAGTCGGAGGCTGAAAGCGGTTCGAGGCCGCGGTGCTTGCGCTGCTCATTGATAGCCGTTTTCATGAAGTTGACCATGCTCACGCCGGGGATCTCAATCGGGTACTGAAAGGAGAGGAAGATACCCTCGCAGGCGCGCTCTTCGGGTGACATATCCAGCAGGTTTTTGCCGTCAAAGGTGATTGTCCCTGCGGTTACTGTAGCTATCTCTCTGCCTGTAAGCACGTTTGCCAGTGTGCTTTTGCCGCTGCCGTTGGGACCCATAATTGCATGGATCTCTCCGGGTTTCACTTCCAGGTTGAGACCCTTGAGTATCTCCTTATTGTCAATTGAGGCTTTTAAATCTTTTATCTGTAACAAAAATTCGGTTTGCATATCCTGTATTCTGTTGATTCTGTTTTTGTTGCGCTTCTACTTGAATTATTTTATAATCTGTTATCGTGTCTGCCTGGTTAGCTGAGTGATCAACCCACGCTTCCCTCCAGGCTTATCTGCAGCAGTTTCTGTGCTTCCACCGCGAACTCCATCGGGAGCTTGTTAATCACCTCGCGGGCATATCCGTTTACGATCAACCCTATTGCGTCCTCGGTTGAAATACCGCGCTGGTTGCAATAGAAGATCTGGTCCTCGCCGATGCGTGATGTTGTTGCTTCATGTTCAACGATGGCCGAGGGATTGTCTACTTCGATATAAGGGAATGTGTGTGCGCCGCATTTGTCGCCGAGCAGGAGGGAGTCGCACTGTGAAAAGTTGCGTGCACCTTCTGCTTTACCGAGGACCTTGACAAGTCCGCGGTAGCTGTTCTGGCCGAAGCCTGCCGATATACCCTTTGAGACGATCGTGCTCTTCGTGTTGCGGCCTATGTGGATCATCTTCGTCCCGGTGTCAGCCTGCTGGTAGTTGTTAGTTACGGCCACAGAGTAGAATTCTCCGACGGAGTTGTTGCCGCGCAGTATGCATGAAGGGTATTTCCATGTTATTGCCGAACCAGTCTCAACCTGGGTCCAGGAGATCTTTGAGTCATCGCCCTTGCAGATGCCTCGCTTTGTCACGAAATTGAAAATCCCGCCCTTGCCCTCCTTATCGCCAGGGTACCAGTTCTGAACGGTGCTATATTTGACCTCGGCGCCACGCTCTGCAACTATCTCAACCACTGCTGCATGGAGCTGGTTTTCGTCGCGCATCGGCGCTGTGCAGCCCTCCAGGTAGCTGACATAGGCTTCCTCGTCAGCAATCAGGAGTGTGCGCTCAAACTGACCGGTGTTGGAGGCGTTGATCCGGAAGTATGTTGAGAGTTCCATCGGACACCTGACCCCTTTCGGAATGTAGCAGAATGAGCCATCGGAAAAGACAGCCGAGTTCAGTGTGGCGAAGAAGTTGTCAGTATAAGGCACCACCGAGGCAAGATATTTCTGAACCAGTGTCGGGTGTTCCTTTACCGCTTCGGAGAATGAGCAAAATATAATGCCCATCTCGGCGAGAGTTTCGCGGAATGTGGTTTTCACAGAGACCGAGTCCATGACGGCATCAACGGCCACACCGGTGAGGCGTTTCTGCTCCTCGAGGGGGATGCCGAGCTTATCGAAAGTCTTCAGAAGTTCCGGGTCAACGTCACCCAGGCTGTCAGGGCCCTTCTTTTGTTTGGGGGCGGCGTAGTAAATAATCTCCTGGTAGTCAATCTCCGGGACATTGAGGTGAGCCCATTTTGGCATCTTCATAGTCTGCCAGTGGCGGAATGCCTTGAGGCGGAACTCCAGCATCCACTCCGGCTCCTCCTTTTTGGCGGAGATGAGTCTTATCACATCTTCGTTAAGGCCCTTGGGGATAACTTCGGTGTCGATATCCGTAACGAAGCCGTACTTGTATTCTCCTGATGTTACCTCACCCAGCAGCTTATCCTGGTCATTTTCCATATCTCTCTCCTTCAACGGTACATCCACTCAACAAATGTCACCGGTTAAAGTTTGTGCAAGTTTTTAGAATCCTGCAAAATTAATCAAAAATGGCGAGATGGATAGAAACGACGCCTGACTGTTCCATAAAGGGGAGCGAACTCCCGCTCCATAAGCATCCGGAATCACGGGTACAGTTTACTCCGGAATTACTGGTACAATTAGA
>JAKAXP010000010.1 GCA_021816545.1 Bacteroidota bacterium | reverse complement strand
AGCTCCTCAACGGTGCCGACCTTCTTCCAGTCCATCTCTGAGATGTGAAGAAGACCATCCTTGTTTGGAAGTATCTCAACGAAGGCACCGAACTGGGTGATTGTCTTCACCTTGCCGGTATAAACCTTACCTACCTCTGGTACAGCGCAGATGGCATTGATCCTGTCGAGGGCGGCCCTGATGACATCGTAGTTGTCTCCGAAGACATCCACCATTCCCTGTCCGTTGATTTCCTCGATCACTATAGTTGCACCGGTAGTGGCCTGGATATCCTGGATTATCTTTCCGCCGGGGCCTATAACAGCACCAATCATCTCCTTGGGTATATAGATCTTCTCTATCCTCGGTGCATGCGGCTTGAGATCAGGTCTGGGCTCGGCTATTGTCTGCTCCATGATGTCAAGGATGTGCATCCTTCCCCGACGTGCCTGCTCAAGAGCCTGCTTGAGAACCTCATAGGGAAGGCCATCAACCTTGATGTCCATCTGGGTGGCGGTAATACCGTCACGTGTGCCTGTGACCTTGAAGTCCATGTCGCCCAGGTGATCTTCATCTCCGAGGATATCCGAAAGAACTGCGAATTTCTTGCCGTCCTTGTCGGTTATCAGTCCCATTGCGATGCCTGATACCGGTTTGGCAATCTTTATGCCTGCATCCATCAGTGCCAGCGTACCGGCGCAGACTGTTGCCATTGAAGATGAGCCGTTTGATTCGAGGATGTCAGATACAACGCGTATTGCATACGGGTTGGTCTCCTCGGGAGGCATCATGTTCTTAAGGGCCCTGTGTGCCAGGTTGCCGTGTCCGATTTCCCTGCGGCTGGTGCCGCGTGCTGCCTTGGCTTCGCCAGTGGCGAACGGCGGGAAATTATAGTGAAGGGTAAATTTCTCCGAACCCTGCCTGAGAACCTCATCAACCATTTTCTCATCGAGCTTGGTGCCGAGAGTGACAGTGGTAAGTGACTGTGTCTCACCGCGGGTAAAAATAGCTGAGCCGTGGGCTGCGGGAAGCGGATCGATCTCACACCATATTGGGCGGATTTCGTCAGGCTTGCGACCGTCAAGACGCCTGCGCTCATCGAGGACAAGGCGGCGTGCAGCTTCTTTCTCCACATCGTGGAAATATTTGTTAACAAGCATCTCATCTGCGGGGGCATCTTCCGGGAACTGTGCCAGGAAATCAGCCTTTATTGCATCAAAACCGTCAGTACGCGTTTTCTTGTCCGATCCGCTTGCAGCAAGTGCATATGTCTTGTCATATGTATCAGCCCACACCTTCTTGCGAAGTTCCTCGTCATTCCTTTCATGGCAATACTCACGCTTCACGGTCTTGCCAACCATCTCGGCAAGCTCGTTCTGCGCAATACATTGCGGCTTGATTGCCTCATGGGCAATACGGAGTGCCTCGAGCATCACATCCTCTGAAACCTCTTTCATCTCACCTTCAACCATCATGATATTATCATAGGTCGCTCCGACGATGATGTCAAGGTCTGCCGTTTCAACCTGTTCAAAGGTGGGGTTCACAATGAACTCGCCGTTCACCCTTGCAACCCTGACCTCTGAAATGGGGCCGTGGAAAGGAATGTCTGACACTGCAAGTGCAGCTGATGCTGCAAGCCCTGCAAGCGCATCAGGCATGATATCCTTTTCAGCCGAGATAAGGTTGATTGTAACGAAAACTTCCGCATGGTAGTCATCCGGGAAGAGAGGGCGAAGTGCCCTGTCAACCAGTCTTGAGATCAGAATCTCATTGTCACCGGGTCTGGCTTCTCTCTTGAGGAAACCACCGGGAAAGCGGCCCGATGCCGCATACTTTTCCTTGTACTCAACGGACAGCGGCATGAAGTCAACATCTTCCTTCGCATCCTTTGCGGCAACAACAGTGGCCAGAAGCATGGTCTTACCCATCCTTACAACCACGGCGCCGTCAGCCTGCTTGGCCAGCTTGCCCGTTTCAATTACTATTGACCGGCCATCGCCAAGGTCAATACTCTTTTCAATTAACTTATACATTTAGTTCTCAAATTATTACGGGATAATTGATAAAAATGGGGACTACTTGTAAGGGAATTAAAAAAGGCAACCGTAATTGCCTTTTTCTTTCTTTACTTACGCAGGTTCAGTGCCTTGATTATCTCGCGATACCTGCTAATATCCTTAACTTTCAGATAGTCCAGCAAGCGCCTTCTTTTTCCGACGAGGCTGATAAGCGCCCGCTGCGTGCTGAAGTCCTTCTTGTTCTTCTTTAGGTGCTCTGTAAGGTGGGCAATCCTGTAGGAGAAAAGAGCAATCTGACCCTCAGCGCTTCCTGTGTCCATCTCTGATGATCCGAATGTCTTGAAAAATTCCTGTTTCTTCTCCGTAGTCAAATACATATCCTTATCCAATAGATTGTTAATAAATTCTCCAATTTTGGATCGCAAAGATACAACTCTATTTTGTAATAATTCAAACAATTTGAATAATTTTTTGCATTTGACGTCGGCCGGCCTTCCTGTTATGCGGGGAAGGGTCGCATCAGGTGGTCTTTTTTGGAAAGACGCAATTTTGATACCAAAAGTTGCGCGCTCTGAAAACTTTATTTGATTGTTAATAACCGGGCGAAGAGAGCACAGCCAGGGTATTACGGTTCCAGAAACAGGGAATCTGACTTCCTTATCTTCTGCCCCATGGCTATGAGTGATGACCCGATTGTGCAGTCGAGGCACCGGTGGAACCTGCATCGCAGGTTTCTGAGTTCAATCAGTGCCTGGGAGGCGAAAGCCGATTTAGGCCGGAGGCCTGCCTTTGCGAAGTCGGTCACCACGCTGTTCTCCTCCGGAGGGAGAGAATCAAGTATCTCCACCGCCCTGTCGCACCATTCCTGCTGTTGTCTCACCTTGCCGTAGACAAAGAGAAGGGGTGCAACCGCATTGATGATGAGCAGGTCAACAGACTGTTTCCCGGCGCGGCCCGCCATGAAAGGCACCTCGCGACCGAACTGGTAGTGGCTGTTCCAATAGGGTGAGGCGCTGACGCTCAGCAGTGCTCTGAGGCTCTCCCGGTCACGGCAGTCGAGTACCCTCGAGAAGAGCCCATCGCTGTGCGCAAGCAGTGCCGCCAGCTGGGAGAGTCTCACAGTCGGGAAATTGGCGGGCCGCAGCCGGTGAAACTTCCAGAGCCACCCGTCCACTGGCTGAAGAGAGTATTTCGTGCGCAACACCCGGTACTCCCTCGACAGCAGCAGATAATAGCCGTCATTCACAGCCTCCCTGAATAGTGCCTCGTCAAGCAGACCAGCCGTGCCAAAGAGCAGTGCCTCAACCTGCAGCAGGTTGTCCGCATGCTTCCTGATAATCTTAAGCGGCAGCCGGGAGGCAAGCATTTCAAACGGGTCAGTATTCACGCGGAACCCGAAATACCGCGAGACCAGCCGGTAAAGGGTCTCCTCCCAGTCATTGCCGGTCCTTGAAAGAATCTCCCTGATCTCGTCATGTTTCCGTTCGAGCCGTTCCACGGCGACAGTCCAGAGCCAGTGCTTCACCCTGAATCCGTCAGTCATCCCTATAAGACCGCTGCACGCAAGCGGCGAGGGATTGTTGACAAAATCGATATAGTTTTCCCACAGTGCCGGATCAAAGAAGGGCCGGGCCGTTATCAGCCGCCGCCCAGATGCAGTGTAGACATCTGCATCCTCATTATGCACAAGATGCAGGATCACATTATCATATGCATGATCGGTATGATGGCCGTGCCGGTACCAGTCGGATGCACTGACATGGATCTCGGTATTTCCGGCCCATTCGGTGCCCCCGATTACCAGCCTTGTATTGAAGAAGTCAGGCCCGGAGTCACGGTTGTATACCCCGGGGGTGATTACTTCTATCGGTCCGGCCTCCCTGTCGCACAGGCTTCCGCCGTCAAAGAACAGGTTTTTCCACAGCCAGTGGAGGAACTCTTCTTTCATGGTGGTTATATTAAGAAATGCAGCTTAACAAAGATACGAACAAGCCCGCATTGAAGCAAGTGACCGGGAAAGGTGCAAAATAAAAATTGTGCGGTCAGGGTGGCCAGTTTCACAGGTTAATGAAACCCGGCCCGGTTATAGCTGCTGTTAAAACCGTAAAACCGCAAAACCGTCCCGACCTGCCGGTCGGGATCTCCGCTGCGCTCCGACAGGACCGCAAGACCGTCCCGACCTTTCGGTCGGGATCTCCGCTGCGCTCCGACAGGACCGCAAGACCGTCCCGACCTGCCGGTCGGGATCTCCGCTGCGCTCCGACAGGACCGCAGGACTATATTATCCCTTTTGAAATTGCTGTCTTGACGAGTGCTGCTGTGTTTTTGGAGTTGAATTTTACAAGCAGGTTCTTCCGGTGACTGTCAACCGTTGAGCTGCTTATGAATAGCCTGTCTGCTATTTCCTGGTTTGTAAATCCGTCAGCTATAAGCCTGAGTATTTCGCTTTCGCGCCGTGTAATGACCGGTTCCGATGAACCGCTGACAGGGTGACCCTCCATCAGGTTCTTTACTCCCAGGCCGAAGTATACATTGCCAGCCATTACCTGCCTGATACCTTCAGTAATATCCCTGATGTCCGATGTTTTCAGCACAAATCCCATGACCCCGGACTGGATGGCTTTGTCAATTACATGTCTCTGGGCAAGGGACGTAACAACCAGGACTTTCAGCTCCGGGAACCTGGATCTTGCCTGGTTACAGAACTCTATCCCTGACATGTCCGGCAGGTTAATGTCTAGCAGCACTATGTCGAAATGATTTCCGTTAAGGTATGAAAGCCCTTTTGCTCCGGTTGCAGCGTGCACACATGTAGTATTTTCAAAGGTTTCATTAATCAGGCGGAACAGGCTGTCCGAGACTATGGGGTGATCCTCCACGATGAGAACCTTTTTGCCCGGCATCATTGACTCCGAAGACATGACTATTTGATTTCGATCTCAACACTTACTTCTGTTCCCTGTCCCGGCTGGCTCCAAATCTCAAGCCTTCCGTTCAGGGTTGTGATACGGTCCCTGATATTTTCGAATCCCTTGCCCCGGCCTTCAATTCCTCCCTGAGCAGTGTCAAATCCCCTGCCGTTGTCAGTAACCTGAGCCGACAGGCGGTTTGATTCACAGAACATCTGGATATTTATTGTCGTGGCATCAGAGTGCTTGAGCGCATTGTTGACGAGCTCCTGAATGACGCGGTACATCGTCAGCTCAAGTTCCCTTGTGTATCTTATTTCATCACCGAAGAAGTGAAAGCTCAATTCCGGCTTTCCGGAGGGAGCCACCTGGGTGCAGAAATCCTCAATTGCTGTCTTGAGGCCATAATGATTCAGCGTTTCGGGCATAAGGTTGTGGGCAATCCTTCGCAGTTCGCTAATGGATGTGTCAAGAAGCGACAGGGCATGATTAAATGCGGCAACATTTTCATGCGTGATGACAGCATTTTCCTTCATTGATGAGAGATTGATTTTTATTCCTGACAATAAACCGCCAAGGCCGTTGTGAAGGTCACTGGCCAGCCTGGTCCTTTCGGCCTCCTCGCCTTCCATGACTGATTTTGTGGCAAGGTAAAGCCTCTCCTGCTCCAGCTCCCTGATTTTATCCTCCTTGAGCTGAAGGTTCTGGAGGTCAATAATCCTGTTCTTTCTTGAGAGGCGCAGGTGATAGTAAATCGAAAATACAAGCAGAAGCACTATTGCGGAAAGTAAATAAAGCAGGGCATTCCTGCGTTTCTGCTCAGCCTTGAGCCTCAGTATCTCCTTCTGTCTCAGCTCACTCTGGTATTTTGTCTCCAGCTCTATTATCTGCCGTGACTTTTCAGCATTATAAACCGAGTCACGTAATGTCATGTACTTAATATATCCCAGATAGGCGTTTTGATAGTCTCCCAGAAAATAGTATGACGATGACATTGCTTCATATAAATATTGAATGCCTCCTGTGAAATTCCTTTCCAAACTCAGCTTCTCTGACTCCTTGAAGGCTTCAATTGATTTGCCGTACTCCCCCAGGCGGTAATATGTCTTCCCGAGTGTGTACAGTGTGCTAAGCACCCCTTCAGTATCATCCACTTTCCTGAAGTGGTCAAGTGCCTTAAGTACATAGGTGAGGGCAATATCAGGCTTTTCCAGCTTATTGTACACTGCTGCAATATTCTGGTTGTCTTTCGCAACACCACCCTGGTCACCCATCAAAGTCCAGAGTTCAATTGATTTGTTATAAAAGTCGAGGGCGGTTTGAAAATCTATAAGTTTCTCCTCCTTACTTCTTTTTTCGCAGAACTCTCTGGAACTGTGGAGCGTTCCAAGCTGACTCAATGCCTTTGCAATTCCTGTAGTGTCATTTTGGCGATTGTAAATATCAAGTGCCCTCTGATTATAATCAAGTGACCTGTCAAAGACTTCAAGGTAATAATAGACTGATCCCAGGTCAGTATATATGTCAGCCATCCTATTGATATCTCCCCTTTTTTCTTCGATGGTGAGGCACTTGAGAAAATATGACATGGCGTCCCTGTACATCTCATGGTTGAGACAATAGACACCCATTGAATGCAATGATAATGAAAGGTGCCTCAATGAACGTGACTTAAACGCAAGGCTGAGTGCTTTCTCATTATAAGCCAGGGCAGAATCCGAGTCTGTGTTTTGATATTTCCCCGCTTTATCCAGAAAATGAATAACATCCAGTGTATCTGACGCTAGTGTTTTACCGCCTCTGCGGATGACCCCATTTCCATCAATGATTGCCCTGACAGCGATGTCAAGGGAGTCAGGGGCCTGGGCATTGAGAAATGAAGAGAGTAAAAAACTGATAACTAGCAACATGAGAGGACGATACCTCTTGGTAGTGCGGTTCATGAATTGAAAATTACATACAAACCTAATTATTATTCGTCTATCACTCTTCCCCTTTTTCAGGGATATTGCATTCATCCATCATAATTTAAAAATCCCCGAAAAAGGGGAGCATTCCGTCAAAATGAGTTTGTACGTTTACTTCGAGTTAATTATCTTCAACCGTACAAATTTAAACCCCACCATAATAATGAAATCGTTATTCAGAATTTTCGTTGTGCTGGCACTGGTCAGCCTGACTATTAATGCTGAAGGTCAGATCAAGGTCGACCTGAAGAAGAAACTCGAGCAGCAGGTCAACCGCCGTCTCAACCAGAAAGCTGATCAGGCAATCAGCAAGACTCTTGATGCCGTTGAGGACAGTATTGCGGATGATATGAAGAAGGATGGCAATACGGGCGGCAATGCAACCGGCCAGAACAGCGGCAATGCTCAGTCGCAGGGCAAGGCCGGACAGAATGCCGGTGCTCAGCAGGGCGACCAGCAGGAGACCGTACTTCAGTCATATTCAAAGTATGATTTCATCCCGGGTGAGAAAGTAATCTTCTATGATGATTTCAGCCAGGACGCCGTTGGCGACTTCCCGGCACTGTGGAATACAAACGGTTCGGCCGAGGTGGTGACCACCAATCTGTTCCCGGGTCACTGGATGAAGTATGTTATGAACGATTGTGTATGGACCGACGGGTTGCTTAAGCTTCCTGAGAACTATACCATTGAATATGATGTAATTCCGATCGGCGGCCTTGAGGGAGACGGGATGTCAGGGTGGATTATGAAACTGATGCAGGCAAAGAATGCAAAAGCCTGGGATGGTGGCACCCAACCCGGCAATGGCGGTTTCCAGTTCAGGGTGGAGTATTTTGGCAGGCCAAGCTATTTCACGTGGCTTTACGGACAGGAGTGTTCTGCATCCAATCTGAGCGGATACGTTCAGGAAGAGAAATATAAGGAGAAGATTAACCAGAAATACCATATTGCTATCTGGGTTCAGAAGACAAGGGTAAGGGTTTACCAGAACGAGAACAAGATCATCGACCTTCCGAGGGCACTTCCGACAGGTTGCGTAAAACCTGACAGGATCCGCTTTGAATACGGTGCTGCGATGATCAGCAATGTCCGCGTTGCTGTCGGCGCTCCTGATATGCGCAGCAAGCTGATAACTGAAGGCAAGCTGATCACCTATGGTATCTATTTCGATGTCAACAAGGATGTCGTCAAACCAGAGTCATACGGTACTCTGAAGGAGATTGCAACGGTGCTGCAGGAAAACCCGGACGTAAAGGTGAAGATCGTCGGCCATACTGATTCTGACGGTGCTGACGCCTCAAACCTTGATCTTTCAAAGAGACGCGGCGCATCGGTGAAGAATGAACTGGTGAAGTCGTTCGGCATAGAGGCTTCGAGGCTTGAGTCTGACGGCATGGGAGAAAGCCAGCCCGTAGCACCCAATGACACACCTGCCAACAAGGCGCTGAACAGGAGGGTCGAGTTTATAAAGCTCTGACAGGGATCTTTTCACCTGCTGAGTTGATGCCGGTTTAACAGACCGGGCCGGAAGAGTAGTTTTTTCAACTATAATACCCTTCATTATGAAAGCTGTAATCTGCACGCTGATAATAGCTCTTCTGCCCTTAATTCAATTGAGTTCAGCGGGAAGGAGATCGCTTCCGGGTGGCGGGGGGGCGCTGCTCTTTCTCCCTGTTCAGCAACCCTGCTCTGCCACAGGGTTGAAAGCATCGTCGGTAAGGGAGACGAAGGCAACTTTGAGTTATTCGGTCAAAGGCTCACAGGTAACCGGTTTTGGCGTCTGTTACGGCAAAACTGAGGGGCCTTCCCTCAGAAATTCAACCATAATTAAATCTTACGTGGGTGATCCCAGGGATATCCCGATGGGGGTATCCTTCAAGGAATCCGTGACGGATCTTGACACGGCGACAACTTACCACGCAAGGGCATATATCATGGACAGCGGCGGGAAAGTTTACTACAGCGAAGAGATCAGTTTCACAACCGAAAAAGAAGAGGACTTCTCATCCATCCTTAACGGTCCCAAGGTTGACTATTATCCCAATGGCCAGGTTGCCAGGAGATACACCGTTAAGGACGGGGTTCCCCAGGGGTCTTACAAAGCATACAGTGATTCAGGAAAAATCGTTTCTGACCAGTACCTGGTTGACGGAGTCCCCAACGGAATGACAAGGACATTCTGGAGTAACGGTAATATCAGGTCTGAAGTTCAGTATGTTGACGGTCTTCCGCAGGGTGAGAGCAAGGAGTATTATCAGAATGGAAACATAAAGGCGGAAAGCATGTGCAGCGGAGAGATGGACAAGCTTACATGCCAGACCAGGCAGTACTACGAGGAGGGGGGGCTCAGGAGCGAAACTTCCATGTCACGCGGAGAATTCACTTATGCAATCACATATGATAAGGAGGGAAGGGTTACATCAGAGCAGAAACCTGGTTCAATCATCAGTTACTCGTATGACAATGACGGATGGAAACATACCAGCATTAACGGGGAGAAATGCCAGTGCGCAAGGTGTAATCAGTAAGCCGGGAGGGCAGGCCCTGCACCGGACTTCGAGACGGGTCAGTCAGTAATAGTTCTTTCAGACATAAAATACCATTCGCTCAGACTCATTATGAAACAGCTGTTTATTACCATTCTGGGTTTTCTTTTCATTCTTCAGGTCAATTCACAGAATCAGCCCGGACAGGCGCCTTCGTCGATGCCTCCCGGTTTCAGCCTTGAGCAGTTGAAAAAGATGCTGCCGCCCGGGGTCACACTTCCGCCGGAAATGATCAAGGCCATGCAGCAGGCAGAAGGACAGGCGGTAAGCGAGGAAGGTGACGAGGCAGAGGGCTACATTCCTGAGACGCTGGTGCCCATCCCTCCCGCCCCACAGTATACATATAATCCTGCCCCGTCAGGTTCTGCTGATTATTCTCCGTTTGGATCAGGACGTGATGAGGGACAGCGAAGGTTGGCCCTCATTACAGTTGAAAATGAGCTTAATGCGAAGCCCCTCATCCTGCCTGATCCGCAAAGTGTGCCGTCACGGGATTTTATGCTTGACATGGCTTCCGAGATGAACAGGATCGCAAGGCAGAAGTTTCTCCCTGAAGATCTTTCAGATTATACTGCAATTGTAAACTGGGTACCCCAATTCGACGGGAAGACCCCGAACAGTACCAGGGCAAGGGAACTATCCATAGCTGTAGCCCTGGCAACAAGCAGCTTCCCGAGACCATATTATAATACCGCTGTCGCCACAGCAGTGTTTGCACTTGATCCGGATTCACCGGTAGCTGCCGGTAACATGGGATCGGCAATTCTGTCCGGCGGAGAGATGATCTGCGAGAAGAACCCGTCACCGGAGGCTCTGGCACCCTACCGCCGTGATGCAGAATCAGCTTTCCTTTATGCCATCCAGATGTCAATGAAGGATGACCTGTGGAGTGAAGCCAGCCTGACACCTGTTATTAACCTGGGCAACCTTTGTATTGACATGGGAAGACTTGAAGAAGCCAGATCGCTGTTCATG
Organism: Bacteroidota bacterium; assembly: GCA_021816545.1. Taxonomy (GTDB): domain Bacteria; phylum Bacteroidota; class Bacteroidia; order Bacteroidales; family VadinHA17; genus SR-FBR-E99. Next base: position 13,303 of record JAKAXP010000010.1, on the reverse strand, counting down.
GTTGCCCGCAAGATCAAGCCGGAATCCTGGGATGCAGCGCTTGGGCTGGCAGCATACTTTACAGCCCTGAACCAGAGAGACAAGGCTCTGGCCATCCTTGAGGATGACAATCTCGACAGACCTCTCGGGCCCGGTTTGCCTGTCAAGACAAGCAAAAGCCTTGAAAAGAGTGAGGAATTCGCTGATCTTCCGGTTGAAGCTCCGGAGGAGAAGTTCGAAAAGGGGATAGAAATCATGACAGCCGAACCGGTTCTGACATCAGCCGACTTCATTTCCCAGCTTGACCAGAGTGAACGGAACAAAATGAGGTTTTTTATAGAGCACCTTCCTGTGCAGGGAAGCTTTGAGGCACCGTCAATCAAAAAACTCACCCAGTATTCAACCCTGAAGGTGATGAGCGGACCACAGGGGATGAGCGCCCTTAAGGATTTCTCCGAAATGCTGGCAGTCTTTTCCCTCAGTTCTTTCGCCTCCACCACAAATGAACAGCTCGACTGGCTTGCAGGGATGGGACTTAAGATAGATCCGGGAGTAGATATGAACGATGTGGCAAAAAACCCGCAGAAGTACATGAACAAGGATCTCCACCCAGATGCCAGTATCAGCGGCAAGGAAGAATTCGTCGCAAAAATGAAGCAGATGGGAATGGAAGCCAACAAGGCCAAGCTCGACCTGGCAACAGGCAATGTTTCTTCCACTATTGCCATAGCCGGGCAGGTTGACGCGATGCATCTGATACTGCAGATGAACCCTGAAGACTATGCGGACCCCATGAATGTGGTCATGCAGAAGATGAACTACACTGTATATCAGCGAAAGAATCACCTTTATAACGGCTACCTGTATAAGCTAAACAAAAAGACCTTTGACCAGGTTACCGAGATTATCTCCCAGTGCAACCGCAAGATGGAGGATCTGGCAAAAATAAGGGATGCAGAGATGAAGGAGGTGGAAGAAAGAAAAAAAGCTGCGGAGGCTCAGGCCAATGCAACAGGTACCACTTTCCAGTCTGCGGAGTGGGCTCTGATAGAACACAACATCCATGTAAAATTCTTTCATGCTGCCAACAATATTCAGGAAACCGGATTCGGTTCAGCAACCAATCTTGTTTCAACCACTTACATGCAACGGTTTAAGCCAAATGTTGAAGCATATTATTATGACGTCTTCCGTCATATAGCACTGATTTCCGATCCGGATGTAAGGCAAAAGAAGGATGCTGACCTGCGCAACTCAATCAACCAGGCACTTACATGGTATCTGAACACTGTCATGGCAGCCCATGGCTCATTCAGGTATTATGATGACTGGGACTGCGGCTGCAGCCTTGAAGAGCTCCTGGCTGCACGTGAAGCTGAAGAAAAAGCTATGGAGTCCGAGGAAAATGCGCGCATTGCCCGCAACAAGGCGGCGAAGGCAGTTTTTGACTCCGGTGAAATCCCGGAATCATCACCTCTCTTCAAGAAACTCGACTCATATGTTGATGAGTACCAGCTCGGGTTGGTCAAGGTCAGGGCTTCGTGCGCGCGTACAACCGTTGAGGTTAACACAGACTGGCTCTCAAAGGCGTTCAATCTCCCGGCAAGTTTCAGCTATAAAAGTACAACCAGTGAGTTCACCGGAGCTTCCACCAGCACCGCAGGACTGAAGGTAGGTATTGAAAAGAAGGTGGGTGAAGCGAATGTAAATGCAAACGTAGACCTTTCGGTATCAGTTACTTCTGATGGCAACGGCGTTGTAAAGGATTATTCAGTCACCGCCGGTGCAAGTGCGGGAGTCAGTGTAAACGGCTACAGCGTTTCAGGTGGTGCGAAGGTAAATATAAGCGGTAATCAGAACGGCGTTCAGGATTACTCGGTTACCGGGAACGTGAATTCATCCGTCAAATACGGACAGACCACGGTATCAGGTGGGTCCTCGGTCACGTATGGCTCCAAAGGCCTGGATACCGATTTTTCCTCAAAGGTGACGCAGGATTTTAAAAACGGTGTGGGTACTGATGGCAGTGCATCCTTCGAGGCCTCAACAAAAAGGGGATGTTCAGTTTCGGGTAAAGTAAATCAGACCATCAACCCTGCCGGAGCACAGGTCCAGAAAAGCGAGGTTGAAAAGGTAAACAAGGCAACAGGTCTTAAACTGAATACTGATTTCTACAAGAAGGAACTCTGGTCTGGAAAATTTGAACTTAAAAGCAAATGATACATATAAATATGAGAAACAAAAACTTTGCCCTGGTACTGATGTTCTGTATTGTCCTCCCTTTAAGGGCACAACAGGAAGATCTTTCACAGAGACCTGGCACTTTCGAGATCCTGAGCCGTACTGACTACGCTGCAGGCGAATGCGGGTTCACCAGGGCTGACATGGCGGCCAACTTTGAAAGGGTAAAAGAGATAATTGCTGTGGTCAGGCAGAACCCTGTTTTGAGTGACATAAAGGGTTTTGCCGGCCGGGCCAGGCTTCATACAATGTCAATGACATGTTTGAGGGATGTATGGTACGGGGTACCTGTAAGGATTGCTTTTGAAATCTGCACATTCTTTTACAACAAGGATGGCAAGGTTGTCTATAACACAATTGAGCCCCCTTCATGGTCACTGTATACAAATGAATTTATACCAGGCTGGTCAGACACTTTTGACAGGGCACACTCATACTTCACCATGCCACTGAAGAAAAAGACCGTTGAACCCGGAATAGATGTGTATGACGGGGAATGCTGGGTGCTTTACAATCCGGATCGCCCGCCTTACTGGGTCCCGGTGACGGTGGAGGAAGCATTCAGTGCTGCCAGGGAGTTCGCGGCAAAGGAGACGGATGAGTACACTGCAACATTAAATAAGCAGTTCCTTGACGCGGAATGGGCAGCATTTTCCGAAGAAGACCGCAAGAAGCCTGCCTTTTACGGCGGCGGATTGTCACGCGTATCAGCTTCTCCCGGATATGACGGGCAGGACAGCATCTTCCCCCAGATAATGAAGGTCAATCCCGCCTACCCTGACCGTACCCTTCCCCGTTCAGCCATTCAGTTCATTTGGTTCCAGTCAGTGCAGAACAAACAGTATATGAAAAAAGAGCTTGACCAATGCAGGGAATACATGAAGAAAGGTTCCGGAAGCGGATGTGACCTGGCGCGGTTTGAACTCTCCTTCGGCATGACCGATATACGAAACCTGTCACAGGAGATTGGAAAATAGTTGTGACATTCAAATAGAAGCAAGATGACAATCAAGAAGTTGCTAATGATAGTCATTGCCCTCGTTTTGAGTTGCGGGGTTTTTTCTCAGGTCAAAACCAGGACCCCTGATCAGATCAGGAACGAAATGACCGAGATCGAGGAGAATACTGACTGGTCTGATGAGGCGGCATCTGCAAAAGCGCAGGCAAGAATAGAAGAGCTGTCAAAAGAACTGATGATGGCCGGTAAAGCTCAGCAACTCCAGGGTCAGGGAATCCGGCCTGACAGCGCCAGTCTGGAAGAAGAGGCCGAATATAAAATGGGTTTATGGAAACAGATGCTTGCAGCTGTTGAACAGGGAGAAAGTGGCGATATTCTTCTTGCAAAGCCACTCCGTGAAAAAATTGTGGAAGCTTACAGGAACGACGAATCACCTAAAATAAAAAGCCCACAGTACTTCGAAGAACAGACTTTCCTCTGTATTGACATGTCTGTCCCTACCATTCAGCGGATAATAGAACAGATGGAGAATTTCAAATCCATCAAAGTGTTGCTGATCACCTGCAGTCAGGGGCCGGTACCTGTGAACCTGGACGACATAATTTCCCGTGCAAAAACCTATCCACTTGAACAACTCCATATAATAAATTTCAAACAGTATGTCGCCGTTGTACCGTCAATCACCGGCCAATTCAAAAACCTGAAGATCCTGTCGCTTTACAATAACAGCATCGCAACCCTGCCTTCCTCCCTCTCGAACCTGACCAGCCTGCAAAAGCTGTATGTCGACATGAATCCTGTCTCCACGCTGTTGCCGATGATAAGTTCACTTCACAACCTGGAAACACTAGGTGTGGCAAAAACCGATATCAGCGGCAGCGAAACAGAACAGATCAGGACAGTATTGCCAAATTGCAACATATTGACCCAATGAGAAATGCAGTCTTAATAATAATGTTGCTCCTGGCAATCCCCTGCTCAGGAGCGGAAAAGACCAAATTCTTCCTGACCTGGAAGTACACAGCTGCCAGCCAGGATGATTCCGCCAAACTTTCACTGTTCTGCGACCATTTTGAGTACAAGTTCTATCAGGGAATGGAACAGTATTTTCCATGTGCTACCAAAACAAGCTTTGCCAATATAGCAGTTGCACTCGACAACGAAAGGCAAAAACAACTGCTTGGTGTCAATGACGAAAGTACCATGCAATCACTTGCAGGTGCAATGGGGTATCAATACCTTGTTTCATTGAAAATGACACAGGTAGGACAGAATCTCTTCATGTTCGTAAGCTGTCATCACATGGCTCAGGCACAGATGCTGGTAAATGTCATGGAGCAAGGACCGATGGACGAAGAAGCATTCGATGTAGTGGATAAGCTGGCAGAAAAGTTTTTTGATAAGTTGCTCAAATATGAGATCTGTCCTTACAGGGGAACAATTAAGGTCCAGGTCACCACTGACCTGAATGTGGATGAAAGAAGGGAATATCCGGTCTACTGCAATGATGAGGACAGGCTCTATAAAATGCATTATAAAGAGACGAAGCACTCTGAACATTTCTGGACTTTTGAAAAGGAAACAAAGGTTTGGGCAAGGTCATTTATCGATTACAGCGTATCGGAAGAATCGGAAAGAGAGATCGAAGACGGATGCTATTCATGTCCGCAGGGTAAAACGCGGCGATACTATCGCGAAACGACCTCAAAAAACGGAAAGATTGATGAAGTCTCGCAGGAAAGCGAACTCTACGGAAAAAAAGTTGACGATGCCAGGGTGGAGATCACATTTAACGATGACGGTACCTATACAATAAAGATTGATGCCACTTCGCAAAAATCGGAAGTAAGTGAAACCCGCTATAAGACCGCCGAAAGCTGGTGCGATAATGAAAACAAACCTCCTGAAACAATCAAAAACCTGGTGGATATCCCTCTGACTTACGTATTCGGGCCCTATAAAGGAACTGCACGGGATGAATTTCTCACTGCCCATCCTGATCCGGTTGTCGTGACTGATCCGGTAAGCGGTGAAAAGAGAACCTATGAGATCAGCTTCGAGCTTCTGCGTGAATAAGTGATCATATTGGCAAGCATTTTTAAATGAATTAACCGATATATCCGACCGATGAAAAAGATGTTATCAATCACGGCTGTTATGCTGCTCAGTGCGGCTGTTTTCAGCCAGTTTACCCCCATGGATTACCTGAATGCAATACCAAAACCACCGGGAAATCCCTGCGGATTTGACATAGGTGAGAAAACTCAGTTCCTGGAGGAATTGGAAAGCATTCTCAGGCCCTACAAGGAAAATGCTGAGAAGGAAAGTGAGGACTCTGAAGAATTCCGGGAAGAACACGAAGCCGATCAGGCCGTAAGCGCCCTGATGAAAATGGGCTATACGCGCGAGGAAGCTGAAAAACTGAAGAACGCTGACCAGATGAGCGAGGAAGAGCAGATGGCAATCGCAAACCAGATGATGAAGCGACAGAACAATATGAGTATAAAGCAAGCCATGAAGGTTTCGGAATATGATTCAGCAGCAGCTGGACGGTGGGCGAATGCACGAGCTACCATGATGCAGGCGGAAGTTCAGGCTGATCCTGAAAAGGGTACAAAAAAGCAACTCGAAATTAAAGATAGACTCGGGCTTCAGCAGGAAATAAAATGGCTGCAGGACAAACTCACCGGTGGTGAAAACAAGTATCTGGAAATGCTTCGTCAGCTTGACGCCGAAGCCGATACAGCAAAAGCCAAAATGACTCCTTCAATAGACAGACTTTATAAGGATCTTACCGAAGGCAACGGCGACAGTGATCAGATAATAAACAAGATACAGAGTCTAAGACAAAGCTATTGTGCAAAATTCACCTCGAAATACTTGGAGATAATTGAAGGTTACAAAGGATATGTTGTTGAACATTTGCAGGATTATAATCGCCTGGAAGAATTGCAGATGAAACTGGCCGAAAGCCAGGGAATACTTGACGATCCGAATTACACCCCCGGAAAACTCGCCATGGGAAAGGCCGGAGGATATGCGAATATGGTAGGTGGAATTTTCAAATATAACCTGAATGCGGATGTGGGGGCACAGTTTGTCGGGTATTGATTGAATCTGCTATGTCAGATACCTGAAGTACATGACTAATCATCCAACATGCGACCGAAATGAAGAAGAGGCTCTCCTTATTAATCCTGCTCACTCTCTTAACAGGAGTTCTGTCTGCCCAGGGGAAGACACTGTTGCAGGATAAACCTGGCACTTTCAAACTGCAAAAAGAGGCCCTCAACGGACAGGGGCCTGACCTGTACGGTAAAACATGTGCCTGCACAAAGGCCGAATCAGATGCCATGCTTGTCAAACTTGAAGTGCTTGTCCAAGAGTTCCGTAAGACACCGGTTCTTGCTGACATTAAGGGTTTCGACGGCGTTTGCAGACTTTATGGCGGCCGGTGCAGTTCCAAATACGGATATGCTGTACCGGCAGATATCAAATTCTGGTTCAAATCCTGGTCGCTTTACAAGGGACAGGAAGCTCAATGGGTGAATGAACCGCCCCAATGGATTATTGAAGTTAACCAGCCTGATAAATTCCGTGATAACGGCTTCAACGTAAGCGACTACAGCAATACCTCCGACCCCACCAATCCGGCTTTCAGCGAGAAAGCCCAGAGCGAAACGTCCAGAGCCCTCAACGAGTTGTTCTACGTTCCGGGGGTGAGGGAAGTGATAAAACCGGGAATTGACAGATACGGTGAATTTGTGGTAATTTACAATCCCGGACAGCCTCCTTACTGGGAACAGGTAACTGTGCGCGAAGCCTTCCGGTTGTTGCTTGATTACTATAAGTGTATGCCCGACAGGGCTGCAGTGGATGCGCTTGTTCCCATTCTGAACATGGAGTTTGAAGGTTTTTCAGAAGAAGAAAAGGACAGTTATGCCTATTTCGGATCTTCCGAGTCTATCTCACGGGTTGGATCCAAAAAGAACGATACCCCGGTTGTGCGCCCCAATCCTGACTACTGGAACCGGACATTGCCAAAAGCTTCCATCCAGTTGATCGTCCTGGAAATGCCGCAGCCGGAAATAGTGGCCGGAAAGATGGAGAGAAGCCTGAAAAACGAGGACGGTTACTACTATGTTTACAAGCTGATGAATGAACTAAATCTCGGCGACCTGTCAAATTCGATCGACCGCCAGAACAAATAAAAAGTGGTTCTAAAATGAATAGGAGAATAAACCTCACCTTCATTTTCATCTTACTGGCAATAATTGCCAGAGCCCAGGATGTTAAATTCCTTACTGACAAACAGGGAGAATATATCGTTAATAACCAGCTCAATAAGTGCCCGGGATTTGATTTTGCAACTTATTCCGGCAATCTGAAAGTCATTACCGACTGGTTCCATAGCAATAACCGGGTTTTCAACCCGATTAAAGGATTTGATGCAATTGTCAGCATGGGCGGGAATCTTTGTGATGACAACAGGCATTCATTTTATTACGGTATAATGAGCAATATCCATTTTGCATTCTATTATTTCTACACGGAGAATGGCGAAATGAAACAGGCAACCGGCTGGTCGGCTCATGGCGCCGGGATTAAAATAAATAATCCGATTCATAATATAGGACGCTCATTTGACGAGAGCGGATTTAAATCAGGTGATCCGCCGGCACTGAAACAACCACTCGAAAAGGCACTCGCCAACCTGAAGCAGTTTTACACAACCAATCCAGTTGAAAGGGAAATATCTCCTGGTGTTACATTATTCAGGGGCGGATATTTACTGGTCTTCAATCCTGACAGGCCATGGATATGGAAACCGGTTACGGTCAGGGAGATCATGGAGGCAGAACTGGCCTACTACAAAGTAAAAAAAGAGATAGACAGTATCAACTACCAGAAGACAATGGAACAGTGGGCGAAACTGAATCTCACACCGCCGGCAACCTCAACCACTTCGGTTTATGATCTGCTCATTAAGGAATACCAGGCTTTTTCACCGGAAGAATTGAATAAGCCGGCCTTTTCAGGTTCACAGGATGGAAGTATTTCAGGGATCAGGGCAGATGGCGAGGGAAGTCCTGTCATGAAGTTCAATCCTGAATGCTGGGACCGCACCCTGCCTCCAACGGCAGTGCAGTTCATCTCGCTTGAATACAAGCCTGCCTCGGACGAAGATCTTCAGCAGTTTATCAAAAGGAATGACGGGCTTACCGACTATGTAAGTTTATTTATGAATCACCTGCCTGTCAAAGAGTTAGCCAGTTTGATCAATAGAAAATGACCCTTCCGGGGACCAAAACCACATGAATATCATGAGAAAACTTTTGCTTCTGTCTGTACTGGGAATATGTGCCTGTGTATCTTCTGCCTGTCCGGGTATATCCGGGAATCCGACATCAACCACCACCGGTGAAGAAAAGACGAGCCATTCTTCAAATCCCGCCAAAGCCCGGAATCAGGATCGGGACCTCTGGCTCCTTACGGCAAGAATCAGCGAAACCTATACAATGCAGAAGGATACCCTTATCACTATTGATGCAGGTGGCCTCAGTTGGGAAAAGGAAAGACATGTCACTGTAAGAACTGTGACACATGGCGAGATTTCAGCGGTTATTGAGAATCAGGCAGAAGATCCCTCCAGTGAATTCTGGTACCATTCTGATTCAGGGGACCCGGTAAGCATAAGCGTTTCCGGTGAAGGTTCAAAAACTTCATCTTCGAGGTACGAGGAAACCATTGAAGGCAAGCTGGTAAGTGCAACAATCAGCAATATGAATGTTTCCGGGTCAGCAGCTCCCGGCGCATCTTTAATGTTTTATTATACACCAGACAGCAAGAGTTTCTCGGCAGGTATTGGAATCAGGGCCAAAGGGTCAGACAGGGGGCGTATGTTTTTCGACGAATGGAAAGACATAGGTGGCGATATTGACAACTATTATCTTTCATGTTCAGCCGGCTGCGAAGTGTCGGATGACAGGGGCTGTAACCTGACCAAAACATCCACGGGGTACGAGGCAAGCTGGAAAACAGGTGAAAGCAGGCAAATACATACTGTTGACGGGACCGAATACATCACCAGCGAAAGCACCCTGGAGCTTACAATTAAACCTTATAAACCATCTGACAAGCCTGAAATAACCCTTTACGGTTGCTCAGAGCTTTGCACCGGGGAACAGGGCGAAGTAATGGCTTCAGGAAAACCGGAAGGTGGTAAATTCCGCTTCTGGGTTGAGCCTGCCAGCCTGATGAAGGTTGATCAGGACGGAGAGTCATCGGCTATCTTAACGGGGGCAACACCCGGAAGAGGAGTGCTTTATGTCGAATACACCACCAGAGAGGGCAAAACTAACCAGACCTCACAACCGGCTTACTGCATCAAATTGGAAAAGTACAACGGCGGACAGCCAATACCGCAGATTCCTCTTTTCGATATTGACGGTAAGAAACTTCCCGGCACACTGAAGGTGTCTGTTTCAGCCCAGCCCTCAGATATAGAAGAGCTTGTTGATTTTGTATCTGCCGATAAGTCAGTTTTGTCGGCTGTCGGGCAACCTGCCTCGGTTGAACTTAACGGTTACCGGACCGGAAAAACAACTGTTCAGGCAATGACAAGCTGCGGGGAACCTGCAGGCCCTGCTGTTGAAGTGGAGGTTGTAAACTGCGACAAGCAGACAGTTGAGGCGCTGGAGCGTATGAGGAAGGCCGCAGTGGAAAACATGCAGGATGCCGCCAATGCCTTACAAAAGTTAGCCGCCGATCCGGAATTCGAGAAGGCGATGAAGGATATCCCCGGGGCAGCCCAGAAACTTGTGGCTAAGGCTGCTCTTACTATAATTACAAGCGGCAAATCCCCTACAAAGGCTATACAGACAGCCGGTGAACTGGCAGAAGCAGGCGCTGCTATATCAGAACTTATAGGAAGTGCAACCGGGGCTGAACTAGGCGGTAATGCATTTAAGAATGCCGTGGGTCAGCTTGGAGGTGAACTTGTGAACACTCTGGTCGGAGTGGTTGAAGTGGGTGAAGCAGGTTTGGAGTTCGGCGAAAAACTGGGGCAATTAATCCGTCATGAAAGTAACATGAAGGATGCAATGAAAAGCTTTGATCAGGCAGACAGGAATTTCAAGGAAGTAGAACGTCTGCAGCGAATCTGCAAAGGGAACACTGAAGAGCCTAAAAAGCAAGAGCCTCCGAAAACCGATAATCCCCCGAAACCTGATGAGCCGACCCCGACGCAAAAGGACCCAACCCCAACATCAAAACCAAAACCTAAAGAAGATAATCCGCCGGCACAGGACCCAACCGGGGAAGAGCCAACTCCGGATGATCCAGGACAAACCGAACCTCCTGACAATCCACCGCCGACGACCCAGCCAAGGCAGGTGGCATTGCCTTACCAGCCGTCAGATTGCGGCTGCAGAAAGCAAAAAAGCATTGGTATAACCGCAGATGATATAGCAAAAATTGAGGATGGTACCAAAAACCTTGGTGACTGTGTGGACAGGTTCACAAAAACCTCCTTGGCAGACTACTCGGATGCCCTGACTGAATTGTCGGAGCTTACGAAATCGCTCCAGGCAGGTGCCGGTGACAAGCCTGAATTGTTCCTGAAACAGGCAAAGGAAGCAAAGCCTCAACTTGATTCTCTGATATTAAGAGTAAAGGCATATGATGAAGCCGGTCAACAGTTTCTCAGTGAATTTGAGAAGTGTCCTGACTCGGTTAAGGCAGGGATGGATGTACTGGAATCTGCCCTTACAGTAACACTTGATTCCATAAAGACGAAGTACTAGTATTCTTAATGCTCCTGTATAAAAGGAAATGCCGGAAAGATGATGATCTTTCCGGCATTTCCCCTGAAGGGTGGTTTATCTATTTGTGGTAATTGTACAGCTGATCAACCTCAGCCTGAGACAGTACCTTATTGTAAATGAACAGATCATCAACTGATCCGCTCCAGTATTCATTGAAGAACATTCCCACCTTAAGATTCTCATCCACTCCGGAAATATTGCCTGGCCATGATACGGTTCCCTGAAGGACACCGTTGAGATATGCTTTTATATTAGTTCCGTCATAGGTCCCGACGAGATGAGTCCATTCATCGCGGTTAATTGTTCCATGGGCATTATAGGTATCAGGTACAGAGATAGTCATACCTGCATAGCCCTCAGAATGAGTGAAAGCCCCGAAATCATTGCATATCAGGAAGTACAGTCCGGCATTGCCGGTTCTTTTGAACCATACTGACAGACTTACAATGTTCCCGCTTCTGAAAGATTTCCTGGCGAATTCAATATACTGGCCTGAGCCGTTCAAAGAGATGGCCTTGCCGGCTATGCCTTCAACGAATGATGCATTGCCGTTGTTCGTACCATTGGGTGTGGAACCAACCTGGTCAGCCAGGTTGTCATCAAAATTAAAATAGGAGACCAGCCCGTCAGTGGGATAGGTGTTATTCTCTGCCGGTTCCTTCGTGCATGAATTGCTCAGCACTGAAATCATAATTAAAAAAAACAGAATCTTGCTTTTCATATGTTTTGAATTTCCAATAAAAGTAGCCAGGCTGTTCAGCCTGAATCTCCCTGAAAAAGGGGATTTTAAGCAAAACACCCCATGAAATGGGATCGCATATTCCGTCATCATAACCGACAAATAATCTAATTTTGCCAGGAGTACATAAACCGTACAGGCAGAATCTGTGTTACAGATAACCTATGGAGCACTGGAAAAAAGTATTTACTATCATCTTTACCGGTCAGCTGTTCTCAACACTGAGCAGCTATGTGGTGGCCTATGCCGTCATCTTCTGGCTCAGCGTTGAGACCCGCTCGGCAGAGGTGCTAGCCTACGCAACCATAGCCTCCCTACTGCCGCAGATGGTCCTTGGATTGTTTACCGGTGTGTTTGTCGACCGCTGGAACCGGAAGCGGACAATGATCCTTGCCGACCTGTTCATCGCAGTCTGTACACTTGTGCTGGCATCGCTGTTCTGGATCACCGAGCCGAAGATCTTCTATGTTTACCTCCTTCTCATGATGCGTTCAGCCGGGATGGCCTTCCATGTACCGGCAATGCAAGCTTCTGTACCTCTTCTGGCCCCGCAGGATAAGCTCATGAAGATTGCGGGGATAAACAACATGATCCATTCCATAAGCACCATCGCAAGTCCTGCCCTGGCTGCCCTCCTGATAAGCCTCTTCCAGCTGCAGTGGATACTGCTTATTGATGTGGCAGGAGCAATCATCGGCATTTCAACCCTGCTGATGGTCCATATTCCCAATCCGGAAAAGAAGGAGCACCTCAAACCGCACCTCGGAAGGGAACTGCTCGAAGGGCTGAAGGAGATATACAGCAAGCCCGGGCTGCTGTGGCTTTTCATACTGGCACTGACAGCCATGTTCTTCATCATGCCTGTGGCAGCACTCTTCCCGCTGATGACCCTTGAACACTTCAGCGGCACAACCTATATGATGAGCATCGTGGAAATAGCATGGGGTGTAGGAATGCTTATCGGCGGAGCAATAATAGGCCACAAGAGACTTAACAACTTCAAAGTTGTGCTTATCAACATTACTTACCTCGTCCTGGGACTTACTTTCGTTTTCTCAGGAATACTTCCGCCGTCAGGATTTGCCTGGTTTGCAGCAGTGACAGTGATAGGAGGAATAACCATGACAATGTATTCAGGCTCATTTACTGTAATAATGCAGATTATGGTCGAGCCAACGGCACTTGGAAGGGTGTTCTCACTCTATTCGAGCATTACAATGCTCCCATCCATGATAGGTTTGCTGGCCACCGGGTTCATTGCTGACTCAATCGGGATAGCCAACGCATTCTTAATTTCAGGTACCGGTATTGCATTGATGGGGATCTCTGCCTTTATGATTCCGCCGATCAGGAAGATGGTGAAGGCAGAAGTCAGGCAAGAGGCAATAGGCAATAGCCAATAGTGAAAGTGTGGTATTTCATTCGAGACCGCGAGACCGCGAGACCGCAAGACCGCAAGACTTCAGACCTTCAGATTTCTATGATAAAACCAAATGTTCTTTGAAAAGGTTTTCTGGTTGATATTCATAACCACGATTTATTACGGCACATAATCGATGT
>JAKAXP010000192.1 GCA_021816545.1 Bacteroidota bacterium | reverse complement strand
ACAGGCACGAACGGCCTGCTTTTCCGCTTTGAATTATAATGAATCGCCTTTGCTGCAAGCTCCTTGCCGGTTCCGGTTTCGCCGGTAATGATTACGGTTATGTTGGTATCAAGCGCCTTCTCGATAAGTGAGTATACAGCGCGGATGGCAGGGCTCTCCCCCATGATTGTGTTGCGGAACAGGTACTTTTTCTGAACCTCCTGGCGAAGGGAGTTTATCTCACGCTTAAGCCCTATTCCGTTCCTGATATTCTGAACCGTCAGGAGAAGCCGTTCCCTGATATCATTTGTTTTGACGATATAGTCATAGACCCCGTGCTTCAGCAGGTTTACCACAGTCTCTATATCCTTCTGTTCCGAAATCAGGATTACCTGAACCTCACTGTTCTCTTCCCGTATCTTCTTCAGGAGATCAAGCCCGTTCATGTCAGGCAGCCTGTAATCGAGGGTTACTATGTCAGGTGCTTCATGCAGGGATTCCAGGAAACCGGCAGCTGTATGAAAGCTTCTGACCTCATAGTCGACGTTCAGGCTGAGGGTGTGGACAAGAAGCCTGTTGTACCATTCATCGTCTTCAACAACGAAGATCTTCAGATGTGTTTCAGCCATTTGCGACTCCTTTCTTCACTGGTCCCTGCATACTGATGCAAAATAAATATTTCCCGGCAACTGTAAATGTGTTTCAGCAATTTTCGGAAAGGTGATCCTCTATCTCCCTCCGGATATCCGGGAAGTCTTCCTGAAGCCTTAGCAGGAGCTGTTCAATCTTGCTGATCTCTGCTCCCTCCCTTCCGGCAGCTTCAATTCCGGTGAGAATTGATGCCATTTCCACGGCTCCGAGATGCCTGAATTTGGGTATAAGCTTATGGGAGATTTCTGCAATGCTTTCGATATCGCCTGTTTTAAGCAGCTCTGCCATCTCGCCAATCCCTTTTTCCGCATCAGCGATGAAGGCAGCAAGCATCTCCTTTACAAACTTTTCGTCGCCCCCGGCAATGTGGCGCAGGCTGGCCAGGTCAATCATGCCGGAAGATGATTTTGCCGCCGGTTCACTGGCGGCGACAGGGCCGCTCATCTGTCCTGCCGTGGCATATGTCTCTGAAGGCAGTTCACCAGGGGACGATGACTCATGCTCATACGCCACATCAACACTTCCATCAGACACGGTCTTGCCTCCCACGCTTGTAACACCCATAATGGCCTCTGCGAGACTTTTTTCTGAAAACGGCTTCAGGAGGAAGGCATTCATCCCCGATTTACGGTACCTCTCAATGTCACTCACGGAAAATCCTGCGCTGACGCAGATAACCGGCATTACTGATTCATTTATCCTAAGATCATTGCGGATTCGTTCAGTTGTTTCGGCACCGTCGAGGCCCGGCATACGCATATCCATAATTACAAGGTCAAACCTTTCCCTTCCCAGGATATCCAGTGCTGCCCGGCCATCAGGTGCCTCAGAGTGCTGCATGCCCCAACGTCCGAAAATGGTTTTGAAGAGCATCCGGTTATAATCCTCGTCATCGACAATCAGCACCCTTAGTTTATCAAATCCGGCAGGTACAGCCGCCAGTGGTTCTGCCTCCTCCTTCAGCTGCTCCGTGTCGCCTGCAAGGAACGGGATCTCACATCTGACCGTAGTCCCCTCGTTTTTCCTGCTCCGGATATCTATCTTTCCACCCTGCAGGTCAACGAGCCTCCTTACAATTGAAAGTCCCAGACCTGTTCCCCCGTACCTTCGAGCCGTGCTCATCTCCTCCTGGGTGAAATCATCAAAGATGCTGCTGATCCTGTCTTCATCAATACCAATCCCGGTGTCGGTGAATTCCATAGCCAGCGTCACCTTCCCGGGTTGGTTCTCAATGCCCGCAACCGAGAACCGGACAGTGCCGTCTGAGGTAAATTTCACCGAATTGCTTACCAGGTTGATCATTACCTGCTTCAGCCTGTATGGGTCACCCACCAGAACGGGAGGGGTGGCCGGGTCGACGGAATATGACAGGACCGTATTGTTTTTGCGGGCCTGACCGAGGAACATGCCATAAACCTCTTCTGCTGTCCGTCTTATGCTGAAGGGTATCTGCTCCAGCACCATTTTCCCTTCCTGCAGTTTTGAAAAATCAAGGATATCATTGATGATCCTTTCGAGGTGAAGGGATGATGACCTGATTATTTTCAGCTTCCCCATGGAATTCTCATCAAGGGGCTCATGCAGCAACTGTTCTGTGAAGCCTGTTATAGAGGTCACCGGGGTGCGAATCTCATGGCTCATGTTTGCCATGAACTGTTCCTTTGTTTTCGCAAGGTTTTCCGCTTCGTCCCTTGAACGCTGAAGGGCCAGACGGTAGGCTTCCGACCTGTTTACATACCTTGTTACAGTGAAAACAACGAGCAGTGCCAGGAGCACCCCCGAGACAAGGAACGCAGCAAGCCAGCGGTATGTCCTTCCGGCAAGCAGGTCTGCCTCATATGCATTTGCGCTGAGAATCTCCGACACCTCATCCTCCATCTTGGCCGTGAGGTCGTAAAACTGTTCCCTTATACGGGTGATGGTTCCTGCGAGCTGCATCTCCTGCTGCTTCATTTTTTCCCTTACTGCCTGATCCTCCTTTTCGATCCGGTCAAGGTCAGTGAGGAGAGCCTGCTCATCAATGCGGTTCTTTTCGGAGCGGCTGAAGACCCGTTTCAGGATTCCCCTTTCTGGTTCCTGTTCCCCCTGCGGACTGATATTGAGCTTTTCCGGCAACTGCTGAAGGTATTCGATCACGCGGTTGTCCTGGTTCAGGAAAAGCAGCTCATTCCAGATATATATGTTTTCCTCGATGAGTTTGGTAATGGTATCTGTCTGCTGTAGCAGAAGAGGCGAGTCGCTGCACTCTTCCCGGAGCCTGCTGACCTTTTCGTCAATCCCCGAGATGACTGAGTAATAAGGCTGGAGGTCTTTTTCGTCGCCCGTGACAGAGTACATCCGGAAGCTGTTTTCTGCTTTCTGGAGGTCCATGGATATCTCGCGGATTGTAAGCAGCTTGCGGCCCGGATCCACATCCACATTAAAGGAGCTGACAATCGATGAGAGGTTCTTGTATGCCAGGTAGCCTGTTGCTGCAAGCAGGGCAACCGCAAGAACCATCAGCAATCCGATCTTTACCTGAATTGAGATTCTCTTCACGGCGGATTTATTGGATACAATAAACCCTAAAACTATGAAATAATATTGTCAGTGTGAATTTTTCCGATCAGTGCCGGCGGAAATTATACAGTAGATGACGATGCTGATAAGCGCGGCAAAGAAGCACCATACCGAAGTAAGATACTCCCTGTAAAAGAATCCTGTGATCAGGCACGAGACAGCCATAAATGTTCCGAACATCCACATCCTTCTTCTGCTTGAGATGAACAGCGGCACCAGGGTGGCAAGGAGGTATGTACCGAAGGTGATGTTTGCAAGAAGCCTGGGAAAATCATTTGTGTACTTTATATGGTGACTGCTTATCTCCGGGGTTACCTGGTTAAAGAACATTCCTGATCCGTAACACAGGGAGGTTCCCACTCCTAACACCAGGAAGGCGATGAGTGCCTTTCGCCTGCGCGGGGATGGCTCCATAAGCATCACGGAGAGAGGAATCATTGAGGGCCACAGAAACAATGCCGCAAACAGAAACACGTACGTGGCAATGTTGAGCATCAACTCATGGCCTCCTGACTGCAACGCCACCCAGACAAAACCCTCCGATATCTGCTGTACCCCGAACACCAGGGGGATGGCTGCAAAGAGCCTGCGTGAAGGCTCATTGTTCTTTCTCACCGTCAGCACACCAATTGTTGTAATGATTGCGCCTCCGGCGAAGCTTGCTCCTGCTGAAAAACACATAACGGTACCTCTTTGTATTCCTATGCCAAATTAATAATTTCAATGATTTCATGGTATATTGCCACCCAAAAGACGAAGATTCATGAAGAAGCTTGCATACCTGCTGTCTCTCTGCCTGTGGCTCTGTTTCAACACCCTGGCTCTCAACGGACAGGAAGGGAGATTCAGTTTCGCCCTCATCACTGACACCCATATCGGCGGGGATGGTGCCGACGAAGACCTGCAACGGACGGTAGATGACATCAATGCCACTGACAGCATTGCCTTTGTGATCTTGTCCGGGGACATCACCGAGTTCGGGTCTGACAGGGAACTGCGTCTGGCGAAGAAAATTCTTGACGGGCTCCGGAAGCCGTGGTATATAATCCCGGGCAACCATGACACAAAATGGTCAGAGAGCGGCGCCAACAGCTTCCGTGTCGTCTTCGGGGGTGAGGCCTTTGCATTCACCCATGACGGCTGGCTCTTCCTGGGCACCAACTCCGGTCCCAACATGAGGATGGGCCCGGGCCAGGTACCCAGGGAGAACATCGTGTGGCTTGATTCAGTCCTCAGCGTTCCCGCGAACAGGGAAAAGAAGATAATCTCGGTCAACCACTACCCCCTTGACGAGGGTCTGAACAACAGGTACGAGCTGACAGACAGGCTGAAGAAGCTTGACACGAGGCTCGCCCTCTGCGGCC
>JAKAXP010000191.1 GCA_021816545.1 Bacteroidota bacterium | reverse complement strand
ATTTCACCCCTCCGAAAGAGCATCCCTCATGCCTTCGGGAGGCCTAATGTGTCACTAATAAAAATTTGTTTGTTAAAACTGGTTGACATTTGGCATTTATTTTGTATATTTGTCAACCTACCAACCCCCCGGATATGGAAACTACTTTTAGCAAAAGATTATCATCTGCCCGGAAAATGGCGGGCATGTCGCTTCAGAAGCTTGCTGATGCTTTGGGAAACATTATAACCAGGCAGGCTTTAAACAAATACGAGCAGGGAAAGATGAAGCCTGACAGCAGCCTGTTGGTCAGTCTTTCTGAGGTCCTTGGGGTTCCCATCGACTATTTTTATTCCAAACCCAATGTTGACATCGAACTTCGAAATCCTGATTACCGAAGGCACACCTCCAAAATCTCATCTGTCGAAAAAGCTTCAATTGAAGAGAAGTCAAAGAATCTCCTGGAAAAGTATTTTGAGCTGGAGGCTATTTTAAACCTGAACGAAGAACAGGACTATTTCCAATTTAATAAAGAGATACTCACCCAGGAGGATGTTGTAGAGGCAGCCAGTAAGCTCCGGGAAGAGTGGAACCTGGGATATGATCCGATACCTGATGCTGCAGCAATGCTTGAAGACAAGGGTTACAAAGTGATTGAAGTTGATGGCCCGAAAAGCTTTGACGGACTGTCTGCTGAGGTTAACGGATCAAAAGTGATCGTGATAAACAGCAGTCTGTTTGAAGGAAACAATTGCCGTAAAAGGTTTACAGCATTACATGAACTTGCTCATCATTCCCTCAGGTTTCCTGACGGTATGGAGCCAAAGGAAGAGGAGAAGCTCTGTCATATTTTTGCCAATTCGGTTTTATATCCGCCAGACATGGCAAAAAGGGAACTACATAGTACCAGGTTCCATTTTTATGAAAATGAGTTGGTTTTAATAAAAGAAAGGTGGGGAATATCGATCTCAGCAATATTTCAGACTGCTTTCAGACTTGGAATTATAACTGATTTTGTATTTAAAAGTCTGAATATTAATTACCGGTCTCTCGGATATCACAAGGAAAACAATGAACCCGGGAGATTCCTCAGCCAGGAAAAACCGGTACGATTCAAGCGCCTGGTATATTTTGCTCTTGGAAAAGGGCTAATATCAACCAATGAAGCTGCATATTACACAGGGGTCAGTGCCTGGGAATTCCGGAAATCGATGAAGCAATTGGTATGACTCTGATAATTACTGATACAAATATTTTTTTCGATATTATCAGTATCGGAGCATTGCCGGAATTCTTCAGCCTGGATTATGAAATATGCACAACAGTTTTTGTTTTACAGGAAATAATGCACTCTGACCAGAAGGAAGCAATTGAAGTCTTCGTTCGGGCAAAAGAACTGACTATATTCGAATTCGATTCTGATGAAATCGACGAAATTGAAGATCTTAAAACGAGTAAGACCTTTAAGGGTATCACAGACAAATCTGTATTATGGAAATCCCTGAAAATGAATTGTCCCCTCCTTACCGGGGACAAAAAATTGAGAACAGAAGCAGAAAGTCAGGGAGTGGAAGTGCACGGCACAATATGGGTAATGGAAACGCTGATTGAAAAAAATCAGATTGACAGGACTAAGGGTATACACCTGCTTGAAACACTTAAAGTGGTAAATTCCAGTCTCCCTTTAGATGAGATTGATAAATTGATAAAGAAATACAGGAAAGAGGGCGGAGCCTAAATAGAAACTTGACACATTTATTCATGCCTGTGGATAATATATGGACCTTCACTGACTGTCAGGTCTTAAGGGACTGACTCCGCAGAAATGGGACAGGAGCAGTGGCATATGGCTGCTTTCAATAAAACAGGGGGCTTTGTCACTCTCGCCGTAGCAGAGGCACTTGAGGAGGCGCTCTGTCACGGATGGATGGACGGACAGATAAAATATGTTAATGAGAGGTCCTATAAAAAGTATTTTGCCCGTCGTCTGCCAAGAAGTAAATGGTCATCAAAAAACAAGGAGCTGCCAGATCAGGAATTCTTATCTTCCGGGCTGTTTTTAATAACCGTTCAGTTATGAAGATTGCAGTAATCGGAGCCGGTGGAGTCGGCGGATATTTCGGAGGCCGGCTTGCCAGGGCGGGATATGATGTCACCTTCCTCGCAAGAGGAGAACACCTCAGGCAAATCCGGCAAAACGGCCTCAGGGTGAAGAGCGTAAACGGTGATTTTATAATCGGGAACGCACAGGCAACAGACAGCATTCATGAGATCGGCCCTGCCGACATAATTATCCTTGCTGTAAAAGCATGGCAGGTCCGTGACATTTCGGGCAGACTTGCTCCAATTATTAAGAAAGATACAATAGTCCTCCCCTTACAGAACGGCGTGCTTACTGCAGAGGAGCTTGCTGAGAATATCCCGTCAGACAACATTATCGGGGGATTGTGCAAGATAATAAGCAAGGTTGAATCGCCTGGGGTCATCTGCCATTTTGCCCTTGACCCGATTGTCATTTTCGGTGAGTTCGGTTCCCGTGGAACGGAAAGAGCTGAGTTGCTCAAGTCGGTTTTTGACAGGGCCGGGGTCAACTCACTGATTTCAGATGACATAACTGCGGAACTGTGGAAAAAATTCATAGCAATCTGTGTAAGCGGTTTGCTTGCAGTAACCAAAACCAATTACGGCGAGCTGAGAGAATTGAAGGAGACACGTCAGATGATGACGGAACTTATCAGGGAGATTTACGCATTGTCTCAACACCTCCGGGTTAATATTGAACCTGAGTTCCCGGACAAACTGATATCTCTTATTGACACCTATCCCCGCGAAACCACCTCTTCACTTACCCGGGATGTATGGGACGGCAAGCCGTCAGAAATTGAATACCAGAACGGGACCGTTATCAGACTCGGGGAGAAATACGGTGTGGCCACCCCTGTCAACAGGTTTGTATATAACTGTATTTTACCGATGGAAATCAAAGCCAGGAAGAACCTGCCATCAAAAGGCAGAAATCTTTAACGTTCATTCTCTTTATGCCCCGGTAAGTGGACGTTTCGTTAAGTTCATCCATCGTTACCACATATTTGGGGTAATTGTCCCTTATCTCAAGAAGATTTCCGAATTCCCGCTCGGCTGTCTCAGGTTTCTCCAGAAGGTATGCAACCTGAACATAAATTTTCTCTCCTCCGCGACTGCCAATGAAATCAATTTCTTTGCCTCTTTCAGATCCAACCGTGAGCTCATAGCCGGCAATCATGAGATGAAGAAAAACGATGTTCTCGAGCATTTTATGCACATCAGCCATATTGTATCCTGCAATAACATTCCTGATACCTGTGTCCCCGAAGTAATACTTCTCTCCTATTTCAAAGAGTCTCTTCCCACGTATTCCTGTTCTCCTTACCCTGTTTATCATGAATGAGGATTCCAGGTATCCAATATAATCTATCACCACCTGGGTCGAAATATTTATCTTCTGTGACTTAAGGTATTCACTGATTCTTTTTGCGGAAACTATGCTTCCGGTATTATCGGCCAGAAAAAGAACCAGGCTCTCCAGGAATTTCACATTACGCACATTATACCTTGCCACCACATCCTTCAGCAGGATGGTATTATAGATAGTATTAAGATACTCACTGATGACACTTATTTCATCACCAAGATGGATCAGGTATGGAAGGCCTCCTTCGCGCAGGTACGACCTGAATGAATCAGCCGAATCAGCGGCAGAGCGGAACGCCAGGTATTCAGAATAGCTCAGGCCATACACCCTTATCTCAATATAACGCCCCGCCAGAAGCGTTGCAAGCTCACCGGAGAGGAGCCTTGCGTTACTTCCGGTACAATAGATGTCAAATTTCTTCCTCGTTGAGAGGTCTCTCAGCGCAATCTCAAATTTTTCAATATCCTGAATCTCATCGATGAACAACGCCACCTTCCCTTTTCCCTTTGAATGAAGGTCAACATATTCAAGAAGCGAAACATGGTCAGTAATCAATGAGAACTCATGCTGTTCCTTATTAATGAATATAATGTGGGTGCCAGGGTCCTTCTCCGTGATGAGATCTCTTACCTGCATAAGCATGAAGCTCTTGCCAACCCTCCTCTGCCCGGTAATTACCTTGATCAGGCTCTTGCCGATGTAAGGTTTTATCCTGTTAATATAGAAAGGTCTCTCAATGTAGTCTTTCATTCTTCAATTATATCTTATGCTTTTGCAAATATAATATTTTTCTTCAATTATAATTGACTATTGCCGATTTATTTTGAAACCTGTCAGGTTTTAATGTTCAGACCAAACAATAAGGGAATCTGTACCCGGGAATTCATAAAATCGATGAAGTAACAGGCATGACCTTGATATTAACACCACATTAACAATTCCTTATGCGGCATTTGGGTTATTTGGCGGTCTTTATTGCAAAGACCTCTTCCCGGAGGACAGTAATTGAAGAGGCCTGTTAACCTGACCATGAGAGAATGAAAAAATTGTTACTGGCGGCAACACTGTTGATGACAGTCGCCCTTACCGCAAAAAGTGCCTTCAGCGGCACGACAGAAAGAGCATCGGCCGGCACTGAAAAAAGTGCCACAAACG
>JAKAXP010000190.1 GCA_021816545.1 Bacteroidota bacterium | reverse complement strand
GTATGCCCTCTCTGACCATCTTGACGGTTATACCTCACAGTGGTCGAGAAGAAATGATGCCTACCACACCTTCAGTGTAACCGTGAACTACAGGATCAAAACGGCACGCAACGGCCTTCCGTCATTCAGAATGATGCGCCAATGACCAGGGGAATGAGAAGAACGATCATAATAACCATACTGATAATCATGGCACTCCCGGCTCTGCCGCAGCGCACTGCTGACTACGGCATCTCGGGAGGAATGATAACATACCTTGGTGAGCAGAACCCTCTGAACGCTTTCTTCAGACCGGGCCCTGCCGCACAGTTCTTCTACAGGTACAACTTCAACCCAAGACAGGCAGTCAGGGCTAATCTCCTTGGCGGCTATATGACACCACTGGGCTCCTTCGCGGGAGAACTTGGTGCAACATATGAATTCAACTTTTTCCCCTATTCCACATTCAGGAGCAGGCGTGTTGACTATACACCGTATATCGCCGGAGGCGCTGCCCTCTCGGTGATGAGCAAGGCCGGCCCCTTCTTCTCTGTTCCATTCTCTGCCGGTTTCAAGGTTAACGTGGCCGATCACATTGGCGTTGAAATCGAATATGGATACCGCAAGACATTTACCGATAAGCTGGACGGCCAGTACGAGATAACGGACCCCGGCGGCGAACCGGTGGACCATTCAACAATCCACAACAATGACTGGTACAGCTTTATGGGGGTTTCCGTTACATGGAAGATGTACAACAGGCTTGCAGGTTGTCCTGCTTTTGCAGAGATGGGTAAAGATAAAAACAGAAAGAGGAGATAGCATTGACTTTTAAGGATCAGATAGATATGAGCAGGCTGCCCGGGCATGTGGCTGTCATTATGGATGGCAACGGCCGCTGGGCACACAGGAGGGGAAGAGAGCGCATCTACGGCCATCACCAGGGAGTGAAGGCGGTGCGCAAAACGGTGGAGGCCGCTGCCGAAACCGGTATCAAATTCCTTACACTTTATGCTTTTTCCACTGAGAACTGGAACAGGCCTGATGAAGAGGTATCTGCCCTCATGGATCTGATGGTTGAATCAATCAACAACGAAACCCATACCCTGGTTGAAAAGTCCATCTCGCTGAAGGTCATCGGCGACCTCTCCCGGCTCTCAGAGAAAGTGAGGGAGAGGCTGTATGAGACAATGAAGGTTACTTCTGAGGGCTCCCGCATGACACTGGTGGTGGCACTGAGTTACTCTTCCAGGTGGGAGATCTCCGATGCCTGCCGGCGGATAGCCCGTGCCGTCAGGGATGGAAGCATGAACCCTGATGAGATAGACGAGGATACTATCAGCGCGAGCCTAACAACCTCAGATATCCCTGATCCCGAACTGATGATACGTACAAGCGGAGAGAAGCGAATCAGCAACTTCCTCCTCTGGCAACTTGCATATACTGAACTCTATTTTACGGAAAAACTTTGGCCCGATTTTGGTAAGGAGGACTTTTACAAAGCAGTGGCAGACTTCCAGAAAAGGGAAAGGAGATATGGAAAGACCAGTGAGCAGATCGCTGAAAACAGTTGAGATGATGAAAATGAAACCTATGCGTATATTCTCCCTTTTTGCCTTGCTTCTTACAGGTCTGATTGCCACGGCCCAGACAGAAGACAAATATGTCAGCTATGTTTATCCCGAAGAGTATACAATTGCCGGCATAACAGTCTCGGGGGTGAAGTTCCTCGAGCCCAATGCCCTTATCGGCATCTCCGGCCTCAGGATAGGCCAGAAGGTGGAGATTCCAGGCGAGGTGGTCACAGCCGCCGTTAAGAAACTCTGGGACCAGGGCCTCTTCTCCGATGTGAAAATAACCGTCACCGGAAAAGAGGGAGAGAACATCTGGCTTGACATTTACCTTCAGGAACGCCCGAGACTCTCTTCAATCAAATTCGAGGGAATAAGGAAATCGGAAGAGACAGACCTGCTCGAGAAACTGAGTCTCCCCGGCGGGTCCCAGGTCACCGCACACCTCCTCAACAGGGCCGAACGGACAATAAAGGACCATTACATTGAGAAGGGATTCCTGAATGTCAGTGTCGATATCGTTCAGAAGGATGACCCTGACATGCCCAACAACGTAGTTCTGAACTTCATCATCAACAAGAACGAAAAGGTCAAGATTGAACAGATACTCTTCGATGGCAACGACTTCTTTGCCGACAAGCGGCTGCGCCGGGTGATGAAGGAGACCAAGCAGAAGGACCTTAACATATTCAAAGGCTCAAAATTCATCCAGGAAAAGTATGATGAGGACCGCACCAAGCTGGTTGAGTTCTACAATGAAAACGGTTTCCGTGATTTCCGTGTTCTTGGTGACTCCACCTATGCCCTTGAGGATGGCAAGATGGTGCTTGTTGTGAAGGTAAATGAAGGCAACCAGTATTACCTCAGGAATGTTGACTGGGTTGGCAACAGCATCTATACAAAGGATCAGCTTACCCGTGTCTTCAACTTCCCCTCGGGCGAAGTCTACAACCAGACTATGATTGACAAGAGGCTCAACGTTGATGATGACGCCGTCAGCTCACTCTACCTCAACTACGGGTATCTCTTCTCGAGGCTCACCCCCGTTGAGAAGAAGGTTGAGGGTGACTCAATTGACCTTGAGGTACGGATCTTTGAAGGGGAGCCTGCTACCCTGAACAATGTAATCATTACGGGCAATACCCGTACCAACGAGCATGTTGCACGCCGTGAACTCTTCACGCTTCCCGGTGACCTGTTCAGCAAGGATAACCTCATTCGGTCAGCCAGGCAGGTGGCAGTGCTGGGTCACTTTGACCCGGAGAAGATCAACCCGCAGCCGCTCCTTAACCAGGTTGACGGCACGGTTGACCTGCTTTATGCCCTGGAGGAGAAGGCCAATGACCAGTTTGAGATTTCAGGCGGCTGGGGCGCCGGGATGCTTGTGGGAACCGTGGGGGTGAGGTTCAACAACTTTGCAATCCGCAATTTTTTCAAGTGGAATGAGTGGAGACCGTACCCGTCCGGCGACGGACAGTCGCTCCAGATCAGGGCACAGTCAAACGGCCGCGTCTATCAGTCATATAACGTCTCATTCATTGAGCCATGGCTCGGCGGCAAGAAACCGAACACCCTTTCAATCTCGGCCTTCAGGTCACTTATGACAAACGGCTCAAAGAAGGGTGAGGATGACAGGCAGGCAATGATAATTGACGGTGCTTCCGTCGGCTTCGGAAAGAGGCTCGAATGGCCTGACAACTATTTTTCGGTTTACTACGAAGCCAGCTACCAGAGGTATGTGCTTGACAGATACAGCCAGTTCCAGTTCCTGTTTACGAACGGAACTGCCAACCTCGCTTCGCTCAGCGCAAGGATAACCCGCTTTTCGGCAGGGCCGAACACAATATTCCCCCGTACCGGTTCAACTTTCTCACTGTCGCTGCAGGCCACTCCGCCTTACTCGGCAATAAGCGGCAAGAATATGGCAACTGCCACAGACCAGGAAAAATACAAATGGATTGAGTTCTACAAGGCTGTCTTCAAGGCAGACTACTATCTTCCCCTTGACAACCAGCAGAAGCTTATCCTGAATGCCAGGGCAGCCTTCGGTTACCTGGGCTTTTACAACAAGGATATCGGGCCTTCACCCTTTGAAAACTTTTACGTGGGTGGTGACGGGATGACCGGTTACAGCTTCTACGGCCGCGAGGTTATCGCCCTCAGGGGTTATACAAACGGCTCGCTGACACCCAGGATAGATAAGACCGAGAACGGTGTTCTCAGGAGGGTTGAGTCAGGAAACGTCTACTCAAAGCTCACAATGGAGCTTCGCTATCCCATCTCGCTGAACCCGCAGGCCACAATATACGGGCTGGCGTTCCTCGAAGCCGGGCGTGCCTGGTATGACATAAAAGACTTCAATCCGTTCAGGATGTGTCGTTCAGCCGGTATCGGCCTCAGGGCTAACCTGCCAATGTTCGGGCTGCTCGGGATTGACTGGGGTTACGGATTTGACTCCGCAGTCTATGGTACATCGGAAGATTCCGGAAGCCAGTTCCACTTCGTTATCGGTCAGCAATTCTGATGAAAACAAGATCAAATAATGCAGCTATGAAAAAGATCATTATCATGACGGTAATTGTGCTGGCAGCCTCTCTGAGCGGCATGGCACAGAAATTCGCTTTTGTTGACAGCGAGTATATCAGGAACAACATACCTGCTTTCACTGCGGCACAGCAGCAGCTTGACAAACTCTCCGAAGGATGGGAGAAGGAGGTGGCTGACGGCTATGCCGAAGTTGAACAGATGTACAAGGATTACCAGGCATCGGTGGTGCTTCTGACTCAGGATCAGAAGAAGAAAAAGGAAGAGGCCATCATAGCCAGGGAAAAAGAGATCAAGGATCTTCAGAACAGGTATTTCGGAATGGAAGGTGAACTTTACAAGAAGCGCGAGGAGCTGGTGAAGCCTATCCAGGATGAGATCCTGAAAGCCATCAAGGAGATTTCTGTCGAAGGGAGCTATGCAGTGATATTTGATACCTCAGCAGGCTCAAACATCCTCTTTGCCAACCCGAGATACGATCTCTCCGATCAG
>JAKAXP010000189.1 GCA_021816545.1 Bacteroidota bacterium | reverse complement strand
CAGCCTCTTTTAACGATCTGATGCAAAGAAGATATTGATAACCCACCACCTGTTCAAGTTCATGGATTGTCAGCGTAATATTGTTTTCATTAATCTGCTGTGAAATGTCTGCTTTATTCACAAAAGCCCTATACCTGGAGCCTGACAGAACAGGTTGTCTCACTGAAACCAGTGCCTGATATTGTCCGCCATCAGTCAGAGCCAGGTCGTGGCCGAAATAATCAGTTGCCCCTTCTGATACCAGGTGAAAACTGCTGTTGTTGTTGTCCCTTGATATAACCGGAGAAAAAGTGAAACCCGAGATCACATTTATTTCAGGTTTACAGAGAATCCTGTTCATTTGCTGAAGGTCAAGAGATACTATCTTCTTTTCATTTTCAGCCTGGTTGATCAATGGACTATTCTCCCTGGCATGTCCGACATAAAAATCAATATCCCTTTCCTGGCCGTTAAGGAACATGTTCCCGGCCGTCACTAACAGGAGGGAGATGATAATGTTTTTCACTTTGCTGTTTTTATGATATGTTACGTAATGTAAAACAATGCAGCTCTTCCTTTTCATACTCCACTTCCAGGTTATGTGTTTCGCAGATCTGCCTGACAATTGCAAGGCCTAGTCCCGGTGATTTTGGATTGCCACTGACGAACCTGTTGAAAATAGTCTTGTTTGTCAGTGCATGATTCACACCAGTGTTGCATATCTTTAAAAAACCCGGCTTAATGAATATGCTGATCATTCCATCTTTAATGTTATGATTTACAGCATTGGTTAATAAATTACCGATCAATATTTCGGAAAGAGAGACATTCATCCTGACCAAAAAATCTCCTTCGGCGTTAATTTCCATATTGAGATTTTTTGCCTCCATAATCGGTGAAAGGTCTTCAATCTTTCGTAAAACTGTTTCATTCAGTGAGACTTCAGAACCCTTTTCAAATTGCATGTTTTCGATTTTTGCCAGAAGAATAAGGCTCTGATTTAACGTGTTAAGACGCTTTAATGAATTGATTACAGTCACAACCTTTTCAAAAGCGTCTTTACCGATATCATGCTGCAACAATTCTTCCAGGTTCATCATGGCAATAGACAAAGGAGTCTGAATTTCATGCGAGGCATTTTCAGTGAACTCCTTAAGCATCAAATAATCAGATTTCAGCCTTGAGGTAAAATCCTTTACTGCAATGTTAAGTCGTTCAAACTCTTCAATGTCTGATTTTTCTAGTGAAATGTCCTTGTTAAGCCTGATACTGTAGTTTTCAATTTCATGCAGGTTATGTTCAAAGCCAGACCAGACCGTCCTGTTCATTCTTCTTGTTGAAAAGAATGAGATCATAAATGCCGACGACAGCAACAGGAAAAGTGTAAGAGCCAAAATCAAGATAATATCTTCATTCTCAAATGAAGACTGACGGATTTTTACTGTATACCATGTATCCCCTACATTGATTTTGGAGGAGTACTCAAGAAATACTTCATCTTCCTTTTCCCTTTCATTCCAGATGTTGACATTTTTGAATGAAGGACTTATGCCAGGTTCCTTTTCCGCCTTCTGAACCTCAATCACAGGATGGAGATTCGGAACATCTCCGGTATTTTTGATATGCTGTTCAACCAGGTATTCTTTTGAAAGAAGTCTTTCCCTGGCTCCCTGCGTGATTATTATTCGCAGGATGAAATATCCCGCAAAAGACATAACCAGAAAAACGATGGCAAAAGGGATGAGGTAATTGCGGTTTATTTTCGCCAGGAATTTCATTTGTCCGTGAATTTATATCCCATACCGTACAAGGTTTCTATGTAGTCTGCCCCTCCGGCGACTCTGATCTTTCTCCGGAGGTTGTTGAGATGCGTATATATAAAGTCATACGTGTCGGCCATGTCAATGTTATCTTCCCACAGATGCTCAGCAATGGCCTCTTTCGTAAGTACCCTGTTCTTATTGATCATGAAGAACATCAGCAGGTCATATTCCTTTTTTGTCAGAATAACTACATGGTCATTGACTGTTACTGACCTGCTTTCGGTATTAACAGATATCTCATTGCAGGTCAGAATATTTGTTCCGTCGAACTGTTTCCGTCTCAGGACTGCTTTGATTCTTGAATTTAGCTCGGAGAGGTAAAAAGGTTTTGTCAGATAATCATCGGCTCCGAGGTCCAGCCCGTGAATCTTGTCATCAAGTGAATTTTTTGCTGAAATGATAATGATCCCGGCTTTCTTCTGATGCTTTTTTATACTTTTCATAAGATCGAGACCGTTTCCGTCAGGCAGAGTGATATCAAGAAGGATGATGTCATAATCATATATTGCAAGCTTATCATCAGCTTTGGAATAACTCTCAGCCAATTCACATATGAAGTTTTCCCTTGTAAGAAAATTACTTATTGCTACCAGTAATTCAATTTCATCTTCTATTACCAGGATCTTCATGATGCAATTTAAATCATTAATTCTAAAGGAAATCTCAAGAAGCTGAATATGTATTATTAACTACACAGTACATTTTCCTCCTTTCTGAATTACAGCGTGTGGTCCAAATTGTCGTCTGGGCTTCTCCAGTTCTCTGTACGCACGTTATGGCAACGTGGCACGTAAGCTGGGGCTGCTTACACGCAAACAGAGTGATGCGAAGGCCGTTGCAGAGCTTGATGCAAGACTGCGGGAATTGGATCATGATGACCCGGTGAAATATGATTACGCCCTGTTCGGGCTTGGCGTTTTTGAGGGATTCTGATTCCGGGATTATTTCTTCGTCATCATCTGCTCCATAAGTTCAATCTGTATCTCCTGGATTTCAAACAGTTTCTTCGACTGGCTGATCAGTATATGGTCAATCTTTTCATGAAGCTGCCTTATTTCAATCTCAGCTTTCAGGTTAACCTGGTAATCATTCTGTGCCCTGGCTCTGTCCTTTGATTCCTGCCGGTTCTGGCTCATCATAATCACAGGGGCCTGTATGGCTGCAAGACATGACAGTATAAGGTTCAGGAGTATGAAAGGAAAAGGATCAAACGGCTTCTTTAACAGTACATATGAATTTACGGAGATCCATACA
Organism: Bacteroidota bacterium; assembly: GCA_021816545.1. Classification (GTDB taxonomy): domain Bacteria; phylum Bacteroidota; class Bacteroidia; order Bacteroidales; family VadinHA17; genus SR-FBR-E99. Next base: position 1,548 of record JAKAXP010000189.1, on the reverse strand, counting down.
AGGAGTATGACTCCGAAGCTTATAATGAACTTCCAGCTACCTCCGAACATGGCTACTTTATCTGCAATCTTTTCACCAATCGTCAGTTTCTGTTTGTCATCAGCCTGCAGTTTTACAGAAAGAAGCTCTTTGCTCCTTATGGATTCCATAACATCCCTGTCAAGTTTTGTCATATCTCCGGTCTCCTCCTCAATCAGTTGCTGAACATAGGCATTCCTGAACATGTTCAGGATATCAATGGATATCATACCCCTGTCGGCCGGCCAGTCAGGATAGGCTTTCCTGATCAGTTCCAGTATATGAGGCCTGATGGAATCAATTCTGACGAGGTCTTTCATCGGGTATTCTTTACCAGTGATGCTGCATCTTCCTGACTTTTCCATAGAATGGTCTGTTTTTTAACACTTTCATGCAAGGTACTTTAAAGGTACTTCAAATCCGTCTATTAGCGGAAAAAAGTGTTTTTGTCTGTACCCTTTCCCGTGGAAAATAGCCGGCAGATATACCGTTATTTTCTATCGTCCCTGTAAAGGCAGCACTCAGGAAGGTTATTGTAGACCTCATCCGGAGCCCTGTATTTTTCGTTGTCATGCCCCGCCATTGCAATTGCCTTCTGAACCGCATCAGGCGTTGTCAGGGATTTGTTGAATTCAAGGTGCAGCATTTTATTGTCAATGCCCCACGTGGCTGATTCAACACCTTTAACAGACCTGGCAGTTGTCTCGATCCTTTCCTTGCACATCTCACAGTTGCCCTCAACCCTGAAATCACTGTGAACTATGTCCGGAGAGGACGCTTGCTGTGCTGCCATTGTCATCCCGGTCATTTCCGGGGTATCACTGCCGGCTGTCATCTTTGAATGATCATGCACTGCGGCCTGAGAGCCCCCTTCACGGTTCATCATACTCGGCTTGCCTTCCAGCTGGGCTGCAGCATCTACGCTGAATGCCCCGTTGGTGACAATCTTCTCACCCTCGGTTAATCCGGATTTCACGATCCATCCATCCCCGAGTGAAGGTCCGAGGGTGACCTCCCGCATCCTGAAGACCGGCTCATCACTTCCCGGCTGTTTTACATATACAACTGACCGCACACCGGTCCAGAGTACTGCTGAACGTGGGATGACAAGCTCATTGCCGTAACCGGAAAGGGCTGACTGCACGATGCCTGTTGCAAACATCTCAGGTTTGAGCTTTCCTGAACGGTTATCAGCCTCCACCCGTACCTTCGCAACCCGTGTTACCGGGTCAATCACCGGATCAATGAATGCTATCGTGCCTGAAAACTCAGTCCCCGGATAGGCCTTTAGCGTGAACTTCATCTTATCATTTTTCTTTAAGAACTGCAGGTCGCTCTCATATGCGTCAAACATGACCCATACTTTTGACAGATCGGCTATCCTGTAAAGGATGGTGCCCCTTGACACATAATCGCCTTCATTGACCAGTCTCTCCATTACCACCCCGGTGGTATTTGAGACTATCGCGAGAGTTGACTGTGTCGCGCCGGAGGATTCAATTGCAGCTATCTGTTCGTCAGTGAGTTTCC
>JAKAXP010000188.1 GCA_021816545.1 Bacteroidota bacterium | reverse complement strand
CCGTTGTGATCGCCTTCCTTCTCATCTGGGCAGAACTTGCAGTAGGGATATTCGGGACACCGTTTGCCGGATCCTAGAAAGAAAAAATATCACGTGCCGGCGGGCTGAAGACACGATTCTGACAGGTTGAATCTGTCTGCCTCATAAATGTTGAACATTTTAATCTGTTCCCGTCAGCCCCCGGAGTAATGATACTGAAGCCACCGCGAGAAAAAAACATCATAAACCTGCCACTTCCCCTGGTCTTGTACTACCATCTCCCTATCTGTAAGCGACTTAAGCGACGCTGCCACTGAACTTGGACTGGTTAGTCCGTAGCGTGAGATAAACCCGCCTGCAGTAGGCTGATCCACACCGTCTTCAGCTGCAACTGCAATAAGCAGCCTGAACTGGTGGGAGGAAAGCAGATTGCGGTAATTTATATACTGCGGTTCAAAATCAGTCATAATACGGTGAAATGCCCGGTTGACTTCGTCCGCACCTGTGTTTCTATATCCTTGCTCGTAAATGATGTTGCACACATACTGAATATACCATGTGTGGAGCCTCGTCCAACGGAAAATCTTCAGCAATGAATCATCATCAATCTCCCTGCCGGCTTTCTGAAAATGACTTTTGATGAATTCAGCGTAATCATTTTCCGGGATCCTTTCAAGGTAAATGAGTTCGGAGCTCTGGTAAAACGGGCTTCCGGCGGACATGAACATATTTTCAAGCATATGCTTGCTACTGCCTGAGAAAATGAAAGGGATGACGGGGTAAGTCTGAATTACAGTCCGCAGTATCGCCTCGGTGTTTTTTTCCGGATACCTCGCTATCTGCTGGAATTCATCAAACATGAATACGATATCCCGCTTTATCTCTGAAATAAGACGCATTATGCTGTCAAGTCCAGTGCTGATGTCAGTGGTTGTCTCCACTGTCAGCTCAACCGCCGGTTCTCCTGTCAGAGGGTCTATAGACAGTCTCGGGCGAAGTGAACCCATCAGGCCAAACATTTTTTCCATGAAATTCTTTTCCTTCTGCCTTACCCTGAAAAGTGCCGTGGAGACAGCATTCAGCATCTCGTTGCAGTTCATGGTCGGAAGAAGGTCGGTATAAACTACAGCACACGGTTTCCCACTCTCCTCAATCCGGTGCTTTAGGTGCCTGAGCAGACCCGTTTTGCCCATCCTCCTGAGAGATATCAGGGTCAGATTCCTCCGCGATTCAATGGCATCTGCCAGCCTCTTTGTCTCATTCTCCCTGTCACAGAAATACTCAGGGCCTGCATATCCCCCCGTAACGAACGGATTAGTAATTACGGTTTTCATGTTACGTTTTTTACGTAACGCAATTTACGTAATTTAATTTGATTTCACAATTAAATTGACATGAGAACAGTCCTGGAAGGACAGCTTCGGGCTTAACTTGAGACCAGCATCGGAACAACAGCTTCGGCCTGCCGGAACTGAGAACGCTACTTTTCTCAAAGCACATCCTCTTCAAGAAATTCTTCAAACCTGAGAATACGTTTGTTGTTTTCTTTATTGAACAGCAGGTGCTCAAAATCTTTGGCTTTGGTTTTCAGTTCGGTACTGTTGATCCGTTTTAATATTTCAGCCTTTAATTCAACTGCACTTTTAATGCCAATCCTCTTTGCAAGGAAGTCATAATCAGGTTTCGTCAGACCCAGAAGAAACATCAGGTCATAGAAATCACGACCCTTTCCTCTTTCCAAAAGAGCAGTTGCTTTCATTGCACATAGTACAGAGTCAGAAGGTACCGGGAATGGAAAGAAAAAACCACAGCCCCTGATGTTTCTTATTTCCGGGGTATAGGCTACGCCCTGGTCCTGAGCTTCTATTTTTATAAGGAACCTTTCGTCCCTGTGCCCTGAAAGCCCGAGATCAAAAAGGAACTCCGGGAAGTATATGTTTTTTCTGAATGCCGTCAGTTTGGGACTATCCTTTTTCCTGGATTCTACCTTATACCCGTTTCTTCGCAGGAATTGCATGACATCATCACCCATTTGCTGGAACTCCTCACTCTTAATCCCCCTGCAGTCAAAATCCAGATCTTCTGAGAATCTGTCTATTCCCTTTACCAGGCGAAGGTTGGTCCCGCCAATGAATATCAGTTTCCGGATGTATTGCGTTGTGGACAGGAAGTCAAGAATTGACAATTGAATATATTCCTGTATCATGCTTTTACCCAGAAGTGGATTATTCCTGATCTGATCAGGGAAATAACCCTTTATTAAGCTCAGGTCTACCATTAGTCATAATTAAATGTTATGTACTTTCCTTAGCTTCTCAATGCGTTTACTTAACGCTTTGCTCCGAAAACGGGAAGAAAATTCCATTAGTCTGTCAGTATCGAAATCATTCTCCATATATGATTCATCAAGACGCAATTCTTCGAGTTCACGTTCTGTATTATAAAACGGATATAGATAGAGCAGGTCTGCCAATGCCTTTTCAGGAGTGGCAAACATGATCCGTCTGCCTCCTTCTGTCTCCCTGAGCAGATATCCGAACATCAGATCAGGCTTGATATTCTTATAAGAATATTCCCCGACATCATTGCTGAAAGCTTTGGTCTTCAGGGTTGTCACGCTTGTTATTTCAGGGACAGCCTCAGGGATAATTCCATAGAATGACAAAGCAGTTTGCAGCGATATGTAAGAGGGTTTGTAAATGATGTTGGCAAAATAGAGGGCAAAGTCAGTCGATCCTTTATATTCAGGGAAGGTATAATAACCCTGTCGAAGCCTGATCAGGTAACCTTTACTTACCCACTGTACAAGGTTGTTCCTGTTAAACTCCGGATACGTTGCATACACCTGGTTTGTGGTAAAGCATGCCAGGGATAGAAACCTGTTTTTGAATACAATAAAATTCATTTTATTTCTATTATGCACTAAATATAGTGCATTACGGAAACAAATACAAATTTTGCAGACATTTTCTCATTTTCTGCCATCTGGAGTTAGAAGATTGCTCGACCTCCCGATGGTCACACGCGCGGACCTCTCCGGGCCGGTTTTGACGGGAGGGAAGTAATAAGCCGCAGGAATAAGAACTGATCCCTGGTCTCTCCGTATTGGAGCCTTTTTTCTACATTTACTTTCCGTATCGTGAACAGGTATGCCAAAAACCGGAAAGTGACAATGTATATCGACATCAACTGTGATCTTGGCGAGACCGACCCCGCAACCGGGCCCGGCAATGATGAGGCAGTCATGCCCTTCATCTCGTCGGCCAGCATAGCCTGCGGGTTCCACGCGGGCGACCCGCTGACGATAGAACGCACAATACGCTCGGCCATGAGACACGTGGTGAACATCGGTGCGCACCCGGGATACCCTGACCGCCAGAACTTCGGCCGTAAGGCCATGAAGATGAGCCACGATGAGCTGAGAGCAATGATACTCTACCAGGCGGGAGCCGTCATGGCCATGGCCGCGGCGGCAGGAGCACGCATGCGGCACGTCAAGCCCCACGGCGCACTCTACAACACCGCCGCAACCGACTATGAACTCTCAGTTGTAATAGCCCGGGCGGTAAGGGAGCTTGACCCCTCGCTGATACTGGTGGGACAGTCGGGCTCGCAGATGATAAGGGCCGCAAGGGACACGGGCCTCGCCTGTGCATCGGAGGTGTTTGCCGACAGGGCCTATGACGATAATGGCGCGCTTGTCGCGCGAAGTGCGGAAAATGCGGTGCTGCATGACACCGACCTGATGATCCGCAGGGTCATCAGGATGATACGCGAAAAGGTTGTGGAGACCGTCACCGGGAAGCTTATACCCATTGAGGCAGAGACCGTCTGCATCCACGGCGACAATGAGACCGCCCCGGTTTTTGTCAGGAAGCTCTCTGAGGCGATGCGCGCCGAAGGGATCACGGTAAGGCCCCTTGGTGTGGAATGATTGGGAAATGGCCAGGGACGGAGACATCATGGGAACAAACCCGGGAAACGACTGAGATGGAGCTGAAGTACATACCCTCGGGCGACTCGGCATTCATCATCAAGGCCGGTGATGTGATCTCGGAGGAGGTGAACCTGGTCGTCAGGAAGCTGCTGGCGAGGCTTGAGGAGGAGAACATCCCTGGTGTCACCGACTTCATCCCTTCTTATAATGAGCTGATGGTCTGTTATGACCCGGCAAAGATCGGCTACCGGCGCCTGCTGGAGACCCTCCGCGCCTGTGCCGCCGACCCCGCAGCCATCCTCCTGCCCGCCCCCACGGTCGTCCACGTCCCGGTCCTCTACGGCGGCGAGGCGGGTCCCGACCTGCATCATGTAGCCGAACACAACCGCCTCGCCGCCCCCGATGTGATCACCCTCCACACTTCCGCCGAATACCTGGTTTATATGCTTGGCTTCACCCCCGGCTTCTGTTATCTCGGGGGGATGGACAAACGCATTGCCACCCCGCGCCAGGAGACGCCCAGGCTGAAGATCCCCGCCGGCTCTGTGGGCATCGCCGGCGAGCAGACAGGCATCTACCCCATGGAAAGTCCGGGAGGATGGCAGCTGATAGGGCGCACACCGCTGCGACTCTTCAATCCCGACACCAGGCCCGAGTTCCTCTTCAGTGCCGGCGATTACATCCGATTTTATCCTGTTGACAAGATCG
>JAKAXP010000187.1 GCA_021816545.1 Bacteroidota bacterium | reverse complement strand
AAACCATCATTCAGGATGTCAGCCCGCACCAGGTTCACACCTGCACCTGTCCGGCTGATATTTCGCCGGGCCATGGCCAACGCGGTGTCCGACAGATCAGTCGCCGTAACTGCAGCTCCGGGAAATGCCAGCGAGAGTGCAATTGCAATGCAGCCCGATCCCGTGCAGAGGTCTGTGACAGCGCCTGTGAACCCGGCATTCTCACGTGTGATCATCAACGTCATCTCCTCAGTCTCCGGCCTTGGTATCAGCACTCCAGGCTCCACATCTATCCTGTGTCCGCAGAACTCCGTATAGCCGAAGATGTATTGCAACGGTTCGCCGGCCGCGGCGCGTACAGCGGCATCTTCAATACGGGCGGCGGCAGCTGGTTCCGGAACACGGTCGCCAAAAGCCATCTGAGCCGCCCTCCCCATCCCGGTATACTCCAGCAGAATGGCTGACGCCAGCGCCGCGGCCTCCTCCGCCGGCCACCACGCCCCAAGCATTTCAGTGATCCGGCGGCGGATTTCGCTTATTGTTTGTACCTTTCCGGCCATGATTCAAAGATAGGAAATTGAGAGCATGACCCAAGCCGGGGACCAGATATGGATAAGGCGGGCCCTGCAACTCGCAGCCATGGCCGAAGGAAGCACAACTCCCAACCCCATGGTTGGTGCAGTGGTGGTCCACAACGGCATTATAATCGGCGAGGGCTACCACCTCAGGGCCGGCACACCCCATGCCGAAGTGCATGCAATTAACTCGGTGAAGGACCACAGCCTCCTTCCAGACTCAACAATCTACGTCAGCCTTGAACCATGCTCTCACCACGGACGTACCCCTCCCTGCACTGACCTGATAATAAGCAGCGGCATCCGCCGGGTGGTAATCGGCACAACCGACTCCAACCCGGAGGTGTCCGGAAAAGGAATCGCCAGGCTGAAACAGGCAGGAATTGAGGTGACAACCGGCGTCATGGAAGAAGAGTGCCGTCTGCTTAACCGGCGTTTCTTCACCTTGCATGAGAAGAAGCGTCCGTATGTAATTCTAAAGTGGGCCCGAAGTGCTGACGGATTCATAGACCTGCTGAGGAAACCCGGTGACGCCATCGAACCCAACTGGATTACCGGACACGCCGAGAGGGTTCTCGTCCACCGCTGGCGCGCCACTGAAGACGCCATCCTTGCCGGCGGTGGAACCATCCGTGCCGACAACCCCTCGCTTACTGTCAGGTACTGGAGCGGCAAAAACCCGGTAAGGATAATAATAAGCCGCAGTGCCAGCCTGAACCCGCAATCTGCCGTATTCAACGGAGAGGCGGAGACAATACTGTTAACCTGCAATGAGGAGGCACATTTCAATGGCGCAGGAACAATAATACTTAGCCCCACTGAGCACTACATTGAAGAGGTGCTGAACCACCTGTACAAGATGGGAGTACAGTCGCTCTTTGTCGAGGGCGGAGCCATCATTATCAGAGGCTTTCTTGAAGCCGGCCTGTGGGATGAAGCACGCCGTTTCACCGGCACCGCCCGGTTCGGAGCAGGAGTGCCAGATCCCTTCCCCGAATTCACCCCTGAAAAAACAGTAAAATTTGACAAAAGTATTCTGGAATTCACGCATCATTTTTGACCTCTTTCCGTATAACTGATGTTAATAATTGCTTTTACTTGTTAGTAATTAAATATTCGTATTTTTGAGACCCAACCGGGAAAGGACCTAAAGTCATGAAGCGAGGATTTACAGTTCTTGTACTTTTGCTTGTTGTCACCTGCCTCAATCTTGCAGGCCAGCCGGCCCGCAAGTATATTAAGGCCGGTGAGGAGTTCACCAGGAACGGCATGCTTGAGGACGCCATCGATCAGTACTCAAAGGCCATAGAAGAAGATCCCTCCTCCGCTGACGGATATGTCAGGCGGGCAAGGGTTTATGAAATGACTGGCAACTACGGCCTGGCATGTGATGACTACAGGAGGGCGAACAACTTCCTCCCGGATGATACAGGCATACTCTACAACCTGGGACGGATGTGCAATATGCTTGGCGCATCTGGGAAAGCAACGCCGGAGGAGAAAACGAAGTTCTACGCCGAAGCCGTTTCATACCTGCAGAAGGCCATCAGGAAAGAGTTCCGGAACGGCAAACTCTACACTGAGAAAGTTGTGTCACTCATCGGGATGGAGCAATGGGATAAAGCCCTGGGTGCATCAGACACAGCCATCCAGATGCGCGATGATGCTGTCAACTATTACCATCAGGGGATCATCTACCAGAAGAAGGGTGATGACAACACCGCCAGACGGCAGCTTGAAAAAGCTGTGACCAAAGACAAATCGTTTGCAACCGCACGCCTTGAACTCGCCAGGGTACTTGTCCGCCAGGGCGATGTAAACAGCGCCCTCGGCCAGTGCAACATGGTGATACAGCAGGATCCGAAAAACGTCGAGGCATACCTGACACGCGCCACGGTTTATGAGGCAAAGCTCGATTTCCCCTCTGCGATCAATGACGTCTCCACGGCCATCCTTCTGGAGCCGGCCGGCCTCCAGCACTACGTCACCCGCGGTATCTGCTACCAGAAGTTTAACCAGCACCTGGCTGCGGTGAGCGACTTCACCCGGGCACTCTCTATTGACCAGTTCAGGCCGGAGATCTACCTCATGCGCGCCCGCTCATACGAAGAGATCCACGACTTTGAAAAGGCAGCAGACGATTATTCCAGGGTACTGGCCATGAATGAGAACGGCTCCTCAGCCAGGAAACTGCTGACCGAGGCCAATGACAGGCTCTTTGCTATCAACCGTGAGAGTGCCAGCCCCGAGATCTTCCTCGAAACACCTACAATCACCGGGAGAAGTGACATTGAGGTAGGGCTCGACAAAACAAAAATCATGGTGACCGGCAAGGTGACTGACAAGAGCCTCCTGGCAGAGTTCTCGATAAACAACATACCCGTCAGGTTTGAAGGCAAAGGAACAATCCCCTTCGCCGCAGAGGTAGAAATCCCGTCTGATGAAACCCTTCGCATAGTTGCCCGCGATGTCTATGACAATGAGAAGGTTCTGACCTACCGCATAAGGCGTACGGAGGTTGACCCGCCGGAAATACAGATAATCGCCCCTTACATACTTGGAGAGGATGTGCTTGTCATTGACAGTATCGCTGCCACAATTGACATCGAGGGGAGGGTTAAGGACCAGAACCTGATCAGGTCGGTGAAGATTGAAAACATGAGCGCCCAGTTCTTGCAGGACAATCTCAATCCCTCATTCATCGCCAAGGGGATAGATGTCAGGAACAATGACAAAGTCACGATCCTCGTGGAGGATATATACGGAAACCGCACAATCAGGGACTACTCACTTGACCGCAACGGCACAACTATTTCCGCCTCGAACCCCATGGGCAAAACCCTTGTGGTATTCATAGAGAACAGTGACTACCAGAATTTTGCCGCATTGCAGGGTCCGCCGAAGGACGCCAGCCTGATAACCGGGGTGCTGGAGGAGGATTACCAGGTGCTCCCCATCAAGCGCCTCCGCAACCAGTCGAAGCAGCAGATGGAGAAGTTCTTTTCGATAGACCTTCGCGATGAGGTACGGGCAAAGCAGATCAAGTCACTCGTCATCTGGTTCGCCGGTCACGGCAAATTCATAAATGACGTCGGTTACTGGATACCCATTGACGCACGCCGCGACGAGGAATTCACATACTTCAGCCTTAATACGCTCAGGGCTTCGATGGAGACATACATGAACTACCTGACCCATGTTCTGGTGATCACGGATGCCTGCGAGTCGGGCCCCAGCTTCTACCAGGCCATGAGGACTGAACTTAAGCCCCGCAACTGTGCCGACTGGAGGGCCACGCAGTTCAAGTCGAGCCAGATCTTCTCATCCGCAGGCTATGAGCTTGCCGTTGATGACTCGCAGTTTACAAGGACATTTGCAAGTGCGCTCCGGGGTAACCCGAACACATGTATCTCAATAGAGGAGATAGTCCTGCACGTAACGAAAGCAGTTACCCAGAACAACCAGCAGAAGCCCAGGTTCGGCAAGATCACCGGGCTTAAGGATGAAGACGGAACATTCTTTTTTGTAAAGAAATAACCTGATGCGCCGGCGAAGCAGTAACCACGGGATAAACTCATCAACCGTCACAGCACTGCTGCTTTTTTCGCTTATTGTTTTTCCGCTGCGGCTATCCGCACAGAACTATTACTTTGAACAGTACGGGTCAAAGGAGGGGCTGAGCGCCTCCAAAGTGTACACCATCCACCAGGATACCAATGACTTCATATGGCTTGGCACCGGCAGCGGTGTCACCCGCTTTGACGGTCTCCGTTTCGAGAACTTTTCAACCTCTGACAGCCTCTCACCCGGCGGGGTTAAGAGCATCTGCGAGGACAGCAGGGGGAGACTCTGGCTTGGACATATCGGCGGTGGTTTGTCACTCATTGAGGACAACATTATAAGAAGGATATCATTCTCCCCTTCGATATTTATCGGCGTCGACTCTGCCCGCATAAATGACCCTCTCAGGCCTGTCACAAGCCTGACCGGTGATATCACCGGGATCACTGAATACGAAGGTTCCATATGGGTATCCACCTCACTGGGCGGGGCTCTCAGGCTTGACATGCCGGAGCACGGTGTGAGCCTGATGACCG